>JAGAIH010000214.1 GCA_017626655.1 Clostridia bacterium
ATGCCGGATTGGTCGAGGATATCTACCACAATAAAGGCTACAACACGACCTTCTCAGACGGATATGATCTCGCATCCGAAGTGATCTATTTCCTCTGCCATTACATTGGTCACAACCTGGATGACCTGGCCTGTCAGAATCGTAAAGGTGAGCTACTGACTGTCCGTTTCGCTTGCTACCGTCACGCCCTGCGGTACATCGAAAAAGAGTATCTGTCAGTCTATAAGACCATCAGTATCGAAGAATGCTCTCCGGCGTGTGCTTGTCTTGATACAAGTGGCGGCGCTACGCGCCGCCAGACAAGCACACGCCTACCACAACTCAACCGTCGCAACGCGAAAAATCAAGCCTGTAACGGCCGACGGATGCGAGGTCGCCGCTGAGCCGCTTGGCGAGCCTTCGCATTTTCCCGTCGGCGCGGGGTTGATTCATTAAGCTCTAACGCTATGTTGGCGGGACAGATTCCCTTCACGAATAGACTGCCCCGTTCTTATAGACGATCCCTGTCTCCATATCGATCACCGCATAGCGCAATTCCCAATTGATTCCGGTTATTTTCTGATAACCGTTGTACACGTTATCAAAATCCTCGTACGTGCTGTACTCCACCACCAGGGTTTTTCCATCCATAGCCACGATACTGCGGATGGCATCGGGGATGTCGTTTGTCGTCAGGGTGGCCAGTAAGGTCAGCTCGTCATCAGCGCTTTTGCGATACCATATCTCACCTCCGCTGTAGTTGACCAGCCGGTTTTCTACCTTGTCGTTGTAGTAGGTGTAGTGGGGATCGTCCTTGTAGGCAGGTGTATTATGCTTTAAGAAGAAATACTGCCCCGTCTGGTTCCAGGCATTCAGCTCCCCTGTTTCCTCGTCCATAAAGCTTTCCTTTGTCATGGTTTCCCCGGTACTGAGATCGTAATACAAGACACTATTGGCTGTTACGCTTTGACGAAGCACCATCAAATGGGAGGTTCCGGCACGCCCCACAACGATAAACCGAACGTCCCCGTCCTCCGGATTCAAAAGAGAGGCCTTCAGCAGGCACTTCCGCTCCTCTGTGTCGATATCATACTGCCATAATGCCCCGTCTGAAGCCGTGTAGTACAGATACCGGCCAAGCCCCCTACCGGATTGAAAGGTGAAATTTGGGTCCGTTGCGGCGGAGCAGGTGTTGGTTTGGGGATCAAATACGAATAGGGAGAACGAAACGCGCCCATCGTCCTTCAACACACCGCCAATCATGTAGATCATTCCTTGATGAACCGAGAAACAATCGGGAAAGTCCAGTTCATTCCATTCGTACACCTGCTTTACATCATCCAGCATCAAATTGAACGAGTACAGGCGGTAGCCCCCTCCAAACATTTCCATCAAAAGATAAATCCGATCCCCCAACACCACGCATTCATCAATTTGGCCGTAGAACAAGCAGGAGTCACTATAATGATCGCAAGCCAGATCCTTGCAAAGCGTGACGATATTCCCCGTCAGCTTGCTGTATGCCTGTCCGCCATTCCCAAAGGTTGCCAGACTGAAAATGTAGTAATACGGCGTATTGGCTACGATATCGGAGGAATATTCCGTGTAATCCGAGGTGCTGCGGTACATAGTGAGAAGCTCCTCGGGGGACATGGACTCGTAGGGGTTTCCGTCGGTGAGCTGAACACTTGACTCCGGGGCTTTGTCCGCAGGAGTGTCCGAGGAGGTTCCCGTAGGGGCTTCGGTGACGGTTCCATGATCGGGCGTGCCCGTGTCGATGGGATCGCGGTATTGATCTCTGCGGTTGCAGGACGTGAACCCGACAGACAGCAGTATGGATGTCAAGCAAACGGCTATACATTTTTTCATCGCGACGATCCTTTCTTTTCTATCTTCTGACATCATTTATAAACGGTTCCCGTCTCCAGATCGATCACGGCATAGCGCAGCGAGTCTCCGCTTGTCAGTTTATTGTAATCATTATAGACATTTTCGAAATCCTTATAGGTTTTGTAGGACACTACCAGAGTTTTGCCGTCGGTTGCTACTACGTAGCGGATCGCGTCCGGAATGCCGTCAGTCTGCATACGAACAAGCAAGGAAAGCTCGGAATTGCTGTCGGGACGGAACCAGATCTCACCGCCGCTGTAGTTGACAAGCCAGTTTTCCACCTTGTCGTTATAGTAGGTGTAGTGGGGGTCATTCTCGAAGGTAGGGGTATCGTGTTTCATTTGCAGGTACTGCCCCGTGCTGATCCATACAAGATTTGCCTTGTCCTCTCCTAAGAGAGATTCCTCGGTGATGATTTCGCCTGTGGTCAGATCATAGTAAAAGTACGTGAACACCTGAACACTCTGACGAACAACACAAATATGATTGGGTCCCGCGGCTTTCAATGCGTGAAAGCGCACGTCACCCTCCTCGGGGTTCAGTAGCGAGGCCTCCAACAAACAGGTATGCGTGCCGTTCTTGAAGTCATATTGCCAAAGCGCGCCGTCTATAGCGGTATAATAAAAGCAACCATCCAGCAAACCGACATTGCTGCCGACCCAAAATATGAAATCCTCTCCCAATGCATAGTCGTAGGTCTTTTGTTCGGGATCAAGCACAAACAGCGAGCTCCTTACTTCATCTCCTTCGTTAAGCACCTTGCCGGCCATGTAAAGCTTACCGTTGTATACGCTAAATGATTCAGGATAATCATAGCCATTCCACTCGTAAATGAGCTCAGCATCATCGAACATGTAATTGAACGAATACAGTCTGAACCAGTTGTCAAAGCCATTCCTAATACCCAGATAAATACGGTCACCAATTAAAAAATAACCGGAAGGCGTACCGCTGAACATGCAATCATCGTGTCTGCATCCCAATTCTTTACAAAGAGTAACGTATTTGCCTGTCAACTTACTGTATGCCCGACCACCCGGTTGAAACGTATCAGACCGAATGACGTAATAGTAAGGAGTGTTGTAAGCCAAATCGGAGGAGTATGTAGCGCTCTCTGAGGTCTGCTGATATAACGCCAACAGATCATCCTTGCTCATACCCGCATAAGGATTCCCCGTTCCTTCCTGACTTGGAGGATTGCCGGGATTTGCGGGCGTTGTCCCCGTTTCGGTGTCCTGCCCGGTAGTTACATCCGGATCGGTGGGCTGATCGGTGACCGCATTGGTAGTAGGTGTGGTTGTTCCTGCGTTAGTTTCTATACCCACAGGGTCACGGTATTGATCTCTTCTTCCACATGAAGCGAGTACAGCAATAATCATAATAAATGCCAAAATGATGGCTGTCGTTTTCTTCATAAACTAATATCCTTTCGTAGCATTAGGCACTCTCTACGTAGTTATTTTTATACACAATACCTGTTTCCAGATCTATGATGGCGTATCTACTTGGATTGTCTCCTCTCGTTTCCTTGCTATAGTTATTGTAAACGTTGTCAAAATCCTTATAGGTTTTATACATCACAATCAATGTCTTACCGTCAGTAGCAGCAACAGATACGATCATATCCGGGATATCATCGGTCATCATGCGTGCAACCAGCGTCATCTCGTCATCTTCTGTTTCGCGGAACCAGATTTCTCCGCCGGTATAGTTCGTAAGCCAGTTCTCTGCTTTATCATTGTAATAAGTGAAATGTGGATCATTTTCATATGCGGATGCAGTATGATTCAAAAAAGCGTACTGGCCCTGTTGATTCCACATAGCCCATTTTTCTGGATCACGAAATACTTCTTCTTGAGAAAAGAAGTCTCCCGTGTTCACATCATAATACCATGTTTTATTCCGCGTGACATTCTGGCGTGCAACACCAATCAAGGAATCATTCACGAAACATTCCACAATAAATCGGATATCTCCGTTTTCAAAATCAAGATATGAAGCATCCAACAGGCAAGTATGCTCCTTCGTGGTCAAGTCCACCCTCCACAGAGTTCCGTCCAAGGCGGTGTAATAGTAACTTCCCTCGCAGATAAAGCTGCCATGTTGAATAATAAATTCCTCACCAAGGGCAAAATCATATGCTTTTGCTTGGGGGTCAATGGCAAACAGCGTTTTTCTGACCTCACCGTCTGAGCACAGGATATTACCTGTCATATATAGCTTCCCATTGTACTCCGACATGTTTTGCGGTGTATCAATATCCGACCACTCGTAAAGAAGTTTGGCATCATCCAGCATGAGATTAAAGGAGTACAAAAAGCACTTTTCAACCTTGCTGTTTGAATTGACCAAGGTCATATAAATACGATCTCCTGCAACCACACAATCCATCACGTATGCGTCAAACATACAGTTTTGATGCTTACATCCGAGCTCTTTACACAGAGTAACCATATTACCGGTCAGCTTACTGTAAGCCTTGCCGCCATTACCGTTTTCTCCATTGCAAAGTATGTAGTAGTATGGTGTATTGACAACTATATCACCGGATTGACTCACATACGTTGGGGTGTCTGTATAATGCGCGAGCAAATCTTCTGCCGACATACCCTCATAAGGATTTCCCGTTTTCTCGGGGCTTGGAGGATTATCGGGATTTGCGGGTGTTGTCCCCGATTCGGTTTCCTGCCCGGTAGTTTCATCCGGATCGGTGGGCTGATCGGTGACCGCGTTGGTGGTAGGTGTGGTTGTTTCTGCGTTAGTTTCTGTACTCACAGGGTCACGGTATTGATCTCTGCGATTGCAGGAGGCAAGCACAGTGAAAATTGACAACACTGCTAAAACAATAGCAATACTTTTTTTCATGGTGTTTTTCCTTTCATAAATTACGGATTATTTGTTGGCTTTAATTGCGGAACTCCGCTGTCGTCATACTCCCACGCATCCGCATAATACCACTGCGCCTCCACCGCCTTACAGGACGCGGCAAGGTAGGGGATATACTTGATCGCTTCCTCTTTGGTATCGGACAGATAGACATGAGTCAATCCGGTATTCTCAAAGGAATACGTATCCCCTGTGTAAACGGGCGAGCCCTTGAACAGCAGGTATTCAAGATTCACACAGCCCTGAAAGGAGCCCGTTCGCTCCACGCTTTCGGGAAAGACCACGGCGGTAATATCCACAAGCCCCTCCAGCGCGTTTCGCGTGACATCGACCACCCCATCGGGGAGTGTCAGAACACCTTCTATAAGCTGTCCTTGGATATACAGATGCCCCGCCACCGCTACGGGATTGGCAAGGACGAGGCCGAAGTCGATCCCGCACCAGTCCTTTATGCTCCCGTTATAGTTCACGGCGGTCAAGCCGTCGCAATTTGCAAAGGCATGGCTGTCGATCATTTGTACTCCTATGGGAATGGTGATCTCGGTGAGGGAGCGGCACCCCTTGAACGCCGAGCTGTGGATCTCGGTCAGCGTAGTGGGGAGGGTGACAGCCGTCAGATTGACACAGCTTTGAAAGGTTCCCTCATTCAGAGCCGTAATGCCCTCGGGGATCACGGCTTCGGTCAGACGCAGGCAATCCTCAAAGGCCTCCCGCCCGATGTGCTGAACCGTGGAGGGGATCTCCACACGGCGGAGCTTGGAGCAGCCCTGAAAGGCCCACTCTCCGATAGTGGTGGCCCCCTCGGGAAGATGTATGTAGGTCAGGGTTTTCACCTCGATAAATGCCCGGGGGTAAATGCCCAAAACGGGCAGACCCTCATGGGTGGCGGGGATCATTAGCTGGGTGTCCTTGCAGTCTCCCATCCCGCTGACGTAATAGGCAGACTGCCCCTCGCTAACCTCGGAAAGAATATAGGCAAGTCCCTCTGAGGGTGCATAGGTAACGCCGCATTGTTGACATACATCGTCCGTAAATCGGTGAGCCAGACAGGTATTCTCCGCCTCGTCGTAAGGGTTCACAAAGGGTCGCTCGGTCTCGCCCTCCAGAGGGAGTCCTGTTCTGCACCCCGTAAGCCCCGCAAGCGCCGAAAGGAGCAGAGCGGCGACTATGGACACAATCATCATTCTTTTCAAGCTCTTCATGGTAACACCTCCAAACGCTGAACCGCTCATGCCTTGGTCCATTTGCGCCATGCCCACCAAAGGACACCCCCACAGCCGCCAAGCAGGACAGCCGTAAACAGAATGCCGTAGAGAACAGCGCCGTGGGCCATGGTCATGTACTCGTTGCCCGACAGGAGGGCTGTAAAGTCCCCGTATTTGGCGATCTCCAAGCCGAATTTACGGAACACAAAGGGGATGACCGTCGCAAGTGCCACAACAGCCATGGTATTGACAGGCTTTTTCCCCATGACCGATATGGATACCGTCAGCGTTGCCAGAATCATCACGCCCAAGACACGCACGGCTTCAAATATCATTAAGTATTGATGGATGGTGATATTCCATTTGATCTCCGCCAGCATGGGTAGACTCTGCACGGGGGACAGGCCGCCCGTAAAGGCATACAACTCGGTCAGCTTGGTGTGGTCAGTCAGACCAAACAGAATAGCCAGCGCGCCGCAAACGGTAATGGCTAACAGGTACTTGGCGGCAAACAACCTCCCTCGTCCCCGCTTGGTGGAGCGCAGGATCTCGGTGACACCCGCGCCGTATTCGGTAGTGAAAAGCACCGCCGCGAATACCAGGGTAAAGCCGTACAGGATCACGTCAAAGCTACGGCTGAACATCCGATTCCAGCCGGTAACGTACACGAAATCCCCCTCGATCCCCCGATGACGCAGGGAGAGCAGATGATCCCGCTGGGCTTCCACGGACACGAAAATGGGGTCCTTGGCCTTTGCCGTATCCAGCTCGTCCTGGTATTCCATGTATTCGGCAAAGGAGATCTCCTTGCTCGCGTATTTTTCCTTCATGGTCTCCTCGGAGGAAAGAATACTGTCCAGATGGGCACGCTCGTCCTCCATGTAGGCAAGCTTTTCGTCGGTGACCTCTCCCGCCAACAGATCCATGTAGTCTTGATAGACCGCATCCGAGAAGGAGTAGGCCACCGATTCGGTGGAATACACCGTATAGCCCTTGACCAGCAGGATGGCAAGGATCAGCAGTAGCCATTTTCCTGCCACCAAATGCTTGTGCTGCTCGTATGCACCCATCAGACGGACGGGGCACGGGATGGCCTTGGTGAATATCGCCCACTTTTTCCGTGACTTTTTCCGACTTACCTTGTGAACACCGGGGGTTCGGCAGTACAGCAGCCCCGTCGTCAAAGCGGTGCCAAGCAGAAGCAAACCGAAAAACAGGAAAATAGCGGGCAGGTATGGCAGGCACCGCCCGAATACGTTGATGGCGTAATAACGGGTAAAGCACACCTCTGTATCCATAACGGTGAAAATGTTGAGCAGGTGTAGCGGATGATCCGTGTCCAGAAAATCTGTGAAGTGGACTACAAAGTTTGCCCCTCCGAAAATCAATCCCGCCAGGTAACTGAGCGCGTGATTCTTGACCAACAAGGAAACCGTCATGAGCAGAGAGCCCACCGAGAACAGGGTGAGTATTTTGATGAGCAGGGTCAAGCCGAGATATTCTCCCACCGTGACGATATACGGGCAGTACACGTTCACTTCGAAAATCTGCACGAAGTTGGAGAGGGAGGAATACCCGCCGCTCTCCAATCCGAAGATGACCCACGTTGCTCCGCTGAACAACAAAACCGATGCGGCCGAGACAAGCAACAGAGTCAGATACTTGGTGGTAATCAACGCGAAACGACCTTTTTTCGTTGCGCGGAGAATGGGAAAGGTGCCGTTCTTTTTTTCGTCCAGTAACAGTCCCGGGATGAGGACGAGGATGAACAACAGCATACAGATATTGCCGTCGGTATAGGTGAAATACATATCCCAGCCCTTGCGATCCTCAAAGCGGATGGGCAGATTCTTGTTTACGGAGTAAACGTCGATCACGTCGCTCTGGTAGCGGTATTCGTAGCTGTCCGCGCTCATGCCGTAGGCCAGGTATTCCTCCTGAAACAGCTTGGCGTTGTCGATCACACTCTTCAGAAGCGCGGGGTACTCCTCCGTGACGTATCCGCTGACGCGGTAGAAATACCGATAGGTATTGAAATAAAGATCCACCTTGGCTCGAATTTCATCATTATATTCGGGCCAGAAATCCTGTATGGTGTAGCTACCCTCCTCGCCCCGCATCATGGCTTCCATGTTCTTCTCGGTCACCAGAGAGGTCATTTCGATGGAGGTCAGATAGTACGCCCGACAGCTTGAGAATTCTTCCATGAACGTCTCGGGATCGGCCTCGTAGCGTGCGTACATTTCATCCACAATGGCCTGGGTCTCCGCATCCAGCTCGGAATGCAGGTTCAGCTCACCTCGTGAAAGTGGGGCGGCGTAGTAGGATAGCAGTAGGTTCAGGGCGAACATGATGATGAAGAATATGGGAATGAATTTGCTTCCAAGCAGCTTTTTGATTTCGTATCGGATCATGAGATCGCCCCTTTCGCGGTTATTTCATTATGGAATATAAATCTTTCCTGTTTCCAACTCAATCATCAGAATATGAGTTTCGGTTTCCGCATACAGGATCCTGCCATCACAGGAAACAAGGATACACGCCTGCCCATCGGGGAGACGGGCGACCATTTTGGTGTCAGCCCCATCCAAGTGTGCGGCATATACAATACCCTGCTTCACCATGTAGGCAGTCCCATCGTAAACAAGGAACGATTCGGGCGCGGTCTCCTCCCAAGCGGGTATATACGGATCAAGAGTCATGGTGTCCAGCGTCAAGGTACAGTAACGGCTCTCTCCCGTGACCGTGACGGTTTCGATATACAAGCGGCCGTTTTTCAAGGCGGTGAGAAGTGGATATCCGCTGCTGCTGTCCCGTTCCGGGAGATGGTAGACCTCATACCCCAGCTCTGCGGCAGAGAGCAGGGGGAAGATCTCTCCCGTTTGCAGGTTCGCTTGCATAATTCCTTCATGGGTAGAAAAGTACAAAAGCGCCCCGTCCCGTATGTGGGAGATCATGCTCGCAAACTCCTGTATATCCCCATTTTCAACGATGAAGAGCGCCGAATCAAAATGGAATCGGCCGTCTTTAGGGGTAATGCTCATACACACATCGTAGATGGTGCCGTTAGCCACAAGGAGATTCCGATAGGCCATATCCACGGGAGACGGTGACGTGTACGCTCCCCGCATCTGCGGATGAGTCAGATCCAAATCGAAGGTAAACAGAGCCTGCTCGCCCTGCCCGCTTTCCAGAACCGCGTAGATGCAGTCATTCGCCACCCGTAAAGAACCCGGAACAAGGCCTTTCGTATACGTGGCGGGACAGTCCTCCGGATTGGTGTGTTCACACCCCTCTATCTTGCAAATGCTCTCATATTTCCCCGTCAGCTTATTCAATACACGGGCTCCGTTTTCCGTGTCGCTCACAAACACGTAGTACGGGGTTTGGTACTGTCTGTTGGCATGATCCGTCACGGCCCGGGAAATGGCGGTCTCCTGTCTCGCGTAGAGCTCATACAGCTCCTCCCGGCTCATGCCCTCGTAGGGATTGGCATACAAGATCATAGGATCCTGATCGCCATACTGCGTGGCGGTGCTCTCCTGCATACTGCCATAAGGCGGGGGAACCTCCGTGGGTACCCTCTGCCCCATATATGCGATCCAAGAGGCCGTGCTCAAGGATACAATGGTGCATACAGCGGCAACAAACCAGTTGCTTTGCACCACGCGGCTGAGTCTGCTTTTCAGCCGC
This sequence comes from Clostridia bacterium, assembly GCA_017626655.1. The sequence continues at coordinate 9,654 of JAGAIH010000214.1, forward strand.
CTGCGTCTCATGCTTCTTTTCACATATGCCCTGGGCAGCTCGGCTTCGGTGATGTAATCGTCCCGTATACCGCTGAGCTGCTTGTAAGCCTCATAGTTGGTTCTCCTCATATTCGAATCCCCCTCTCTTCCAGATAATTCCGCAACCTCTCCCGAATCCGCCGCAACCGTCCGTCTACCGCATCCTCGGAAATCCCATAACCCTCCGCCAGCACAGCCATGCTGTAGCCATGCCAATACCGGCCCACGAACAGCTTGCGGTTCAGCTCGGTCTCCTTCTCCAGAAAACCGTCAAACAGCCCGGGTAATGCCTCCAGCACCGAGCCGGGGACCTCATCATCGCTCGGAATACAGTCCCCCAGCTCCTCCATCAAGCCCTCCAGAGACACCTCCAGATTGCTGTTGTAGCCCGCGCGGTGGATAGAGCGGTGGCGGTCAATGGACAGATTCCGCACGATCCGCCCGAGAAATGCCCGCAGGACTTTCGGGCGCGCGGGTGGGATACTGTTCCACAAGCGAAGATAGGCATCGTTCACACATTCCTCCGCGTCCCATTCATTGTGCAGAATATTCATGGCGATCTGCATACAGTAACGTCCGTACCGTTCCGCCGTCATTTCGATGGCCTTCTCATCACGGCTTTGAAACAGCTCGATGATCCCATCATCCTTCAATTGACCGCGCCTCCCTTCCTGTTACCGCCCCCTTCACTGATAAAGACGGAACCGAAAACGGGAAACCGTCGTTTTTGAAAAATATTTCTCATTTTTTCGTAAAAAGGGGCGTGGATCACGAAAAAACGACAGAGCCGGCTTGTCAGTAGGATGGCCTACCTCAAGTCGGCTCTTTTTGCCACAGGGCCGGAATCCTCTTAATCCAGCCCGTCAAAGCTCAAAATGGTCACGTTCTGTCCCTTCAGATCCGCCACGGCGTAATGAGGAAGTACGTATTGACCCATTTCGTCAAAATTCTGATTGTAGAAATTCTTGAACTCCTCGTGGTTTTTGAAGGTGAAATAAACCTTGTCACCGTCCACCTCAAAATCCTCAATGCGGACGGGGATATCCTTGTAGGCAAAGCTCACCACGCATTCGATTTTCTCACTTCCAAGCTTCATGCGGTAGATTTTTCCCGCGCGGGTGGTGGAGGCGTTCTTGATCCCGCTGGTGATGACCATGCCGTCGGGCATCTCCTCCCGAGTCTGCCAGGTGTATTCATAGTAATCCTTCAAGGGGGAGCCTTGGATCTCCTCCGCCGAAAGGGGCTTTTCAAAGAAAACGCAGTCCCCCGACAGCTTGAAGTTCACGGCTCCGTCACCTGTGGGCAGGGGGATATAGGTGCCCGTGTCCATGCAGTAGGCATAGACGGGATTGAGTGTTGTCCAGCCGTAGCCGTTTTCGTACTTTTCTATCAGCATATATTCGTTGTTGTAGTCACGGATGGTACAGGCCTTGAAGGCTTCCTCCGCATTCGCAAAGGACAGATCGGTCTTGTAGATCACCGTATCCTCCGCCGAGGCAACACCGCGCAGAGAATAGTAGACCGTGTCCCGAACAACGGCCTCGATCTGTACGCTCTTGTCTCCCGACAAAACCGTGATCTCCTTGGAAACCGCGTCCAACACCTTGAAGGCGGTCACGCTCTTTCCTTGGGACTTGTATTCGCTCTGGACGAAATAGACCTTGTCCCCCTTCTCGTAGACCACCTCAATATGGTCATAGTAGGTAGCCTTGTCCTCGGCCACGCCGGGCAGCTCGTACAGAAGCTCGATGTTGTTCCGCTGTAGGTCGCAACGGTACAGCTTGGGCACCATGTCACCGTAGTCGGATATGAAATAGATATGCTTGTCGCTTACGTATTCCAGCTTGGCATACAGATTACTTGACCAGATGCAGGTATCGTCATGAGGGCATAGGGGATCACTGCACCAATGGCTGATGTTGCCTGTCAAATTATTGTAGAAATATGCTACCGAGTTCACGTAGTATTTCTTCCCCGTGGGCAGGAGTGTGCCGCCACGGTAGAATGTAGAGCCTTGGGGCTCGGCGGCGGGCGTATCCTGGACGGTATCCGAGGCTGCGTCCTTGGTCTCGGCTTCGGTGTCGATCTCCATAATCACGTCATAGTCATCCTTGCCGTCACCGCGAACGGGGCCCGTGTCCATAGCCGCGTCCTTGGACGCCGCCTCCTTTTGGCTGTCCAATTGATCCTCGTATTGGTTCCTGCGGGAGCAGGAGGCAACAGAAGCAAGCAGAATCGTGGCGGCCAGCGCCAGCAAAAGCAGTTTTTTCATCATGGGTATCCTTTCTCTTCACACAAAATCGGATCGTACGGCTTCATTATACCATACGATCCGATTTCGCGAAATACCCGATCGGCACGATTTTACCGATCGTCAAGGAAAATGAGCTTTACCTACATGTCGCTATCCATAGGGATTCTCCGCCGTCTGCCGAGACAGATCCACCCCCGTATCAAATGCCTGCCCCGTGGTCAGATCCACCACCACATACCGCCTGCTCCTGACCCATTCGGGAACCGTAGGACTGTAGGGGTTGGTGAAGTCCTTGTAGGTCTGGTATTCGATCAAAACGAATCGGCCATCCAGAAACAGCGAATTGACAAAGCAATCGGGAATACCGTCGGTTTGCAGATTCACGATGACGCGGGGCTCACCCGTCTCGGGATCGTGCATATACCATTTACCCCCCCAGCGGGTGCCGATGCCGTAGGTATTGCTGTTGAAATAATACTCATAATGGGGATCGTCCCGATTCTCTTCCACGGCATGGGAAATGTTGAGGTAGACCTGCTCCCCGTACAGAACAGCCTGTCCCCATCCCGTGTCGGTCAGCTCCCCCGTCTCGGTATCATACCGCAGAATATTTGTGGTCGCACCGTCCGCCGACCGTTTTCGCACGTATATGATTCCCTCCGAGGCCGCCAGAAACGCGAATGCGGTTTCCCCCTCCTCACGGTTCAGAAGACTTCCCGAAAGGATAACGGAATCCTCCCCTGTAACGCGATCAAACCGTCTGAGAGAGCCGTCTTTGCGTGGCGTATACCATATAGAGTCCCCGGCGTAGCGGATCGCGTTACAGTCCCTGCGATCCTCCCACAGGGGAGTTGTGGTTTTTTCCCTGATGTCGTAAACCATGCCGCTGTAGACGGTCTTGCCGTCATCGGTTTTCAGGCGCGTGTTGTAGTAAACCTTTCCCTCATAGACCGTGGCGTTATCGGGAGCATCCTTCCACTCACAGATTAGCTTGGGGTCATTCATGAGCAGGTCGAAGGAATACAGGACGTATCGCATTCCGATGGCATCCAGCACGACCAGATAAATGCGATCATCGATCACCTGACATACCCGATGATAGAGGGTGTTGTGGCTGAAAATGCAGGTGTTGTGTTCACAAAGCGGATCCTTGCACAGGGGCACCACCTCACCTGTCAGCTTACTGAACATATATCCGCCATGCTGCACGTCGAGGATCACGTAGTAGGGCGTATTCCCGAAAAAGCCGTACTCATTGTTATAGACCGAGCGCTCGGATTCCTGCTGAAAGGACGCATACAGCTCCTCCTTCGTCCAGCCCTCGTAGGGGTTGCCGGTGGTCTTCTCGGTTACACCACCAACGAGAGGAGGCGGAACGATCGGATGATCAGGCGGAGCGGCGGCATCCGAGTCGGTTACATCCCCGCCGCTTTGATTGGTGTCGTTAGAGGTGGTTGCGCCGGGATTACTTACATCGGTCTGTCCTGCCGTCGTGGTTTGCTCCCCTGTGAGGGCATCAGTCTCGGGGGGGCGGAACTGGTCGCGGCGGGAGCAGGAGGCAAGGGTAGATGCCAGCAGTAGGGCGGCCAGGATGGCGGTTAGAATTCGATTGCTTTTCATGCTCGAACTCCTTTTATGATCTTCCCGGGCGGTTATGATAGGATTGGGTGGACAAATCAACCCCCAGTTCATACACTGTTCCGGTCTCCAGATTCACAACAACATAACGCTTACTCTTTGCCCATTCAGGGATAGAGGGGCTGTAGGGGTTTTTAAAATCCTTATAGGTTTGATATTCGATCATCAAGAACTTTCCGTCAAGAAGCAAAAAATTCGTTAAGGAATCGGGAATACCATCAGTACGAAGGTTAACAACCTCGTGCAGATCCCCCGTTTTTTCATCTGTCCGATAAACCTTACCTCCCCAACAAGTCTTCCCGACAGAATAGTATTCGTAGTATGGATCATCCTTGTATGCATCAACATCATGGCGCACGATCGGATAGAATTTTCCGTCGTATATGAACGGCGTGATTCCTTCTATCTCCTGTAATTTGCCCGTGCCCATATCATACAGTAGCCAGTGCTGACTGTAGTCGCTGACCATTTTTCTCACGTATACCGTTTGACCCGATACTCCCAAAAAGCTGAAATTCAGATCTCCCGCCTCGGCATCCAAAAGAGATGACGATATGATTACCTCATCCTTACTCGTATCCAGATTGTACCGTCCTAATGCACCATTCTCTGCATTCGTGTACCATTCATAGGCACCTACATAACAGATTGCTTTGCAACGAACAGGTTGTTCACGGAGCGGATGTGTTGTTTTCTCTTTCATGTCATATACCATGGTAACGTTACCATATTGGCCGTTATCAAACTTTATCTCTGCGCTATAGTAAATCTTACCCTGATACACGTATACGGAGCCGGGGCAATCCGTTCCCTGCCATTCAAAAACCAATTGCGGATCATTCATAAGAAGATCGAAAGAATATAAACTGCACGTATTAATATCCCCTTTATATCCACCCAATACAAAATAACAGCGGTCATCCACAACCTGACACGATTTCTTCCAAGATGTAAGGTGATTGAATATACAAGTCTTATGGTCACAAATAGGGTCCTTGCAGATCTGTACCACCTGTCCTGTCAGCTTACTAAACATAGAGCCACCGTTCTGGACATCGAGAATCACATAATAGGGGGTATTGCCAAATGTGCCGTTTATGTTGTTATAAACCGACCGCTCCTGATCCTCCATAAAGGACGCATACAGCTCCTCCGCCATCCAGCCCTCGTAGGGGTTGCCGGTGATCTTGCCGTTTTCGGCATCACCCGTGGATGGGTCTCCAATGGGAATATCGGGTGTTGTGGTGCCCGGATCGGTCACATCCCCGCCGCTTTGGTTGGTGTCGGTGGGATTGGTGTCGGCGGGATTATTTACGTCGGGCTGTCCCGCAACCGTGGTCTGCTCCCCCGTGGACGCATCGGTTTCGGGAGGACGGAATTGATCGCGGCGGGAGCAGGAGGCAAGGGTGGAGGCCAGCATAAGGCCGGCCAGTGTAGTAGCAAAAATTCGTTTGGCTTTCATGAAATACTCCTTTTCTTATCGCTCGGAAGAATTCTGTACTTTCTGGTTAGCCAAATCGACCCCCAGCTCATACACTGTTCCGGTCTCCAGATTCACAACAACATAACGCTCGCTCTTATCCCACTCTTTAAGTGTGGGGCTGTAACAATTTTTAAAATCCTTATATGTTTGGTACAGGATCATCATGTACTTTCCATCAAGAAGGAAAAAGTCCTTTACGCAATCGGGAATACCGTCGGTTTTAAGGCTGACAACCTCTTCCAGTTCTCCAGTCCCCGCATTTCTCCTGAAATATTTCCCCCCATAACGAGTATCGCTATCCGTACTATTGCAATAATATTCAAAATGCGGATCATCCTTGTAGGAATCAACATTGTGCTTTACGCCTTGGTAATATGTATCGTCGTAGATACAGGTAGCAATACTTTCATATAATTCACCTGTTTCCATATCATACCGAAAAGTGCCCGTAATCCCGGCTACCAAGCTTTTTTTTACATATACCGTTTGATCGGTCGAACCCATAAAAAAGAATCCTATTTCACCTTCCTCAAGGTTTAAGAGTGTTCCTGAGATGATCTCTTCGTCCTTTGTAGTATCCAAATTGTACCGCTTGAGCGATCCATCCTCCCGAAGAGTGTACCATTCATAGGCTCCCTCGAACCAAATCGCTGTGCAACGAATTGGCTGCTCACGAAGAGGTGACGTTGTTTTTTCCTTTATATCATACACCATTGTGCTCTGACCGTATTGACCATCATCAAACTTTATTTCCGCGGAATAGTAAATCTTGTCCTTGTATACATATACATTTTTCGGAGAATCAGTGTCACTCCACTCATAAACCTTCTTCGCATCATTCATGAGCAGATCAAATGAATACATGCGTGTAGTCAATATTCCATCTTTGTAATCATTCACAGTAATATAACAACGATTATCCACGACTTGGCATAACTGCATATAGCAGGTAGTATTACTAAATATACAGTCTTCATGATTACAGAGAGGGTCTTTACAAATCTTTACCACTTGCCCGGTCAGCTTACTGAACATGGAGCCGCCGTATTGGACATCAAGAATCACATAATACGGAGTATTACCAAATACATAGTTTGGGTTGTTATAAACCGACCTTTCCTGATCCTCCATAAAAGACGCATACAGCTCCTCCGCCGTCCAACCCTCGTAGGGGTTGCCCGTGATCTTGGGCGTCTCGGTGCCGTCGCCTACGGGAGGCTTGGGAGTGGGGGTGTTGGGATCAGTGGGTGTAGTTTCGGGCGGAGCGGTGGGCTCGGTTACGTCCCCGCCGCTTTGGTTGGTGTCGGTAGGTTTGGTTTCGGCGGGATTACTTATATCGGGCTGTCCCGCGACCGTGGTCTGCTCTCCCGTGGGTGCATCCGTTTCGTCGGGACGGAATTGGTCACGGCGGTTGCAGGAGGCGAGAGTCGAGGCCAGCAAAAGAGCGGACAGAATAGCGGTTATGATTCGATTGGGTTTCATGAGAAAGCCTCCTTATCTATGGCTTTCCAGCCATTTGTGGTAGGATGAGTCATCCAGATCGACACCTAATTCATACACCGTTCCTGTTTCCAAATTCACTACAACATAGCGGCGGCTGTTTGCCCATTCGGGAATATTGGTGTTATAGACGTTAGTGAAGTCCTTGTAGGTCTGATATTGGATCAAGGCATATTTCCCATCCATAATCAAAATCTGCTCTAAGTTATCGGGAATACCGTCGGTACATAACTGGAAGAGAATCTCATACTCTCCCGTTTGGGCATTGTAACGGTATAATTTTCCGCCCCATTTCGTCCCGTTGCTTGAAGTGTTATTGTTATAAGTTTGATAATAATCATAATGAGGGTCATTTTTGTTTTCTTCTACGTAATGATTGATTCTTGTATATATGTTTTCATCGTATATAAGCAATGTTCGGCTTCCCATATCATGCATTTCACCGGTACTCATATCGTATTTCAGCCAGTTCGAAAAGATGTGATTGATGTTTTTCCACACGTAAACCGTTTGATCCGATACCCCCGCAAAACGAATGTCAATTTCGCCCGCTTCACGATCCAGCCAGCTTTCGTCAAGGATGATCTCGTCCTCGCCCGTATCCAGATTGTACCGTCCAAGCGTACCGTTTTCTTTATTCGTGTACCATTCATAGGATCCTTGGTGCCATGTTATGAGATGAACAGGCTTTTCACGGAGCGGACACGTTGTTTTCTCCTTCATATCGTACACCATGGTGACCCTATCGTATTGTCCGTCATCAAACTTCATATTCGCGTTATAGTAAATCTTATTTTGATATACATACACCTTCGTGGGCTGGTCTGCACCGTTCCATTCATAAACCACCTCCGCGTCGTTCATGAGCAGATCAAAGGAATACATGACGGTTTTGTCGTTGGCTTTATCCAATGTCAGGTAAATACGGTCATTTATGACCTGACAGGCTGATTGCATCATCAAGGTTACATTACTGAATATACAGGCTTCATGATCGCAGAGGGGGTCTTTACAGATTTTCACCACCTGCCCGGTCAGCTTACTGAACATAGCTCCGCCATACTGGACGTCAAGAATTACGTAATAAGGCGTGTTTCCAAAAACACCGTTTGTGTTATTACCAACCGACGACCGTACTTGATCCTCCATAAAGGACGCATACAGCTCCTCTGCTGTCCATCCCTCGTAGGGGTTTCCCGTGATCTTGCCGTTTTCGGCATCGCCCGTGGAGGGGTCTCCGATGGGAATATCGGGCGTGGTGGTATTGGGGTCGGTTACTTCACCACCGTTGGGGTTTGTTTCGTCGGGATTACTTACATCCGGCTGCCCCGCAATCGTTATTTGCTCCCCCGTAGGCGCGTCGGTTTCATCGGGACGGAACTGGTCGCGGCGGGAGCAGGAGGCGAGCGAGGAGGCCAGCAGAAGAGTGGCCAAAATAGCGGTTAGAATCCGATTGTTTTTCATGCTTGAACTCCTTTTCATGATCTGCCCGGGCGGTTATGATAGGATTGGGTGGACAGATCGACCCCCAGCTCATACACTGTTCCGGTCTCCAGATTCACAACAACATAACGCTCACTTCGCGCCCAATCGGGAATAGAGGGGCTGTAGGGATTCTGAAAATCCTTATAAGTTTGATATTCAAGCATCAAGAACTTTCCGTCAAGAAGAAAAAATTCCGTTAAGGAATCGGGAATACCATCAGTACGAAGATTCACAACCTCGTGTAGTTTCCCCGTTTTCTCATCTGTCCGATAAAACTTACCTCCAAAGCGAGTTTGTACAGCGGTACTATTGCAATAGTATTCATAGTGCGGATCGTCCTTATATTCATCAACATTATGAAGCACTACTTGATAGTATGTACCGTCGTATATGAACGGTGTGATTCCTCCTATCTCCTGCAATTCACCTGTTTCCATATCATAACATAGATATAAATGGTTATAGTCGATCATGTTTTTTCTCACGTATACCGTTTGACCTGATACCCCCACAAAACGGAAATCCAGGTCTCCCGCCTCGGCATCCAAAAGGCTTGACGATACGATTACCTCATCCTTACCCGTGTCCAGATTGCACCGTCCAAGCGCGCCGTTCTCTGCATTTGTGTACCATTCATAGGTGCCTACATACCAGATTGCTGTACAACGAACAGGCTGTTCACGAAGCGGATGCGTTGTTTTCTCTTTCATATCGTACACCATGGTAATGTTACCGTATTGGCCGTCATCAAACTTTATCTCTGCGTCGTAGTAAATCTTACCCTGATACACATATATGGAGTCGGGACAATCCATATCCTTCCACTCACAAATTAACCGTGCATCGTTCATGAGCAGATCGAAAGAATACAAGCTGCACGTACATATATCCCCCTTGTACCCTTCCACCGCCAAATAACAGCGGTCATCCACGACCTGACACGATCTCATCCATGATGTACGGTGATTGAATATACAAGTCTTATGGTCACAGATAGGGTCTTTGCAGATCTGCACCACCTGTCCCGTCAGCTTACTGAACATGTAACCGCCGTACTGAACGTCAAGAATCACATAATACGGGGTATTACCAAACATATCGTTTACGTTATTATAAACCGATCGCTCCTGATCCTCCATAAAGGACGCATACAGCTCCTCCGCCGTCCAGCCCTCGTAGGGGTTGCCCGTGATCTTGCCGTTTTCGCCGCCGCTTACGGGAGGCGTCACAATGGGGATGTCGGGAGGTGTAGTGGTATTAGGATTGGTCACGTCCCCGCCGCTTTGGTTGGTGTCGGTGGGGTTGCTTTCGCCGGGATTACTCACATCAGGCTGCCCCGCAACCGTGGTCTGCTCCCCTGTGGGCGTGTCGGTCTCGGGCGGGCGGAATTGGTCGCGGCGGGTGCAAGAGGCGAGGGCAGAGGCCAGCAGAAGAGTGGCCAAAATAGCTGTTAGAATCCGATTGTTTTTCATGCTTGATTTACCTCTCATGTTTTTCATGCTTTTCCAGCCATTTGTGGTAGGATTGGTCAGACAGATCGACACCCAGCTCGTACACCGTTCCTGTTTCCATATTGACGACAACGTAACGATCACTCCTTGCCCATTCGAGGATTGAGGGACTGTAGGGGTTCTGAAAATCCTTATAGGTTTGATATTTAATCATCAAGAAATTTCCGTCAAGAATACAGAAATCCATTAAGCAATCGGGAATTCCGTCGGTAGAAAGGCTCACAACCTCGTGCAACTCTCCTGTTTTCAAGTCTCTTTGAAAAAATTTGCCTCCGTAGATGCAGCCTGCGTTATCTTTCGTAGAATAGTACTCATAGTGCGGATCGTTCTTGTATTCCGTGACATTGTGCCTCACTCCCTGATAGATTATATCGTCGTATAGCAACACGGTCGTATCCCCTATGTCCTGCATATTGCCAGTTTCCAGGTCATACTCCTTGCAATTTGTATTCCCTCCTACGGTTAAATATTTCATAACGTATACCTTTTGACCGACCGAACCCATATAATAGAAGCCCGTTTCGCCTTCCTCATGATTCAAGAGACTTCCGGCAAGGATCTCCTCGTCCTCTCCCGTATCCATATTGTAGCGTCGGAGAGAACCATCCGACCGTGGCGTGTACCATTCGTAGGCACCTTCATACCAAATTACGCCGGAACGAATCGGCTCTTGGTGGAGAGGGGCGGTTGTTTTCTCATTCATATCGTAGACCATTGTGACTCTGTCGTATTGTCCGTCATCAAACTTCATTTCTGTAGAATAGTAAAGCTTATCGTTGTATATGTGTGCTTTTTTGGGAGCATCGGCACCGCTCCACTCACAAACCAGTTTTGCGTCATTCATGAGCAGATCGAAAGAATACAGGCCGGTGACATAAACATCCCCTTTGAAACCCTTCATAAGCAGATAACAACGGTCATCCACGACCAAACATGATTCCAATTGTAACATGCTAAATATACAATTTTCGTGGTCACAGATGGGGTCTTTGCAGATTTGCACCACCTGTCCTGTCAGCTTACTAAACATAGAGCCACCGTTCCGGACGTCAAGAATCACGTAATATGGGGTATTTCCGAACTTATCGTTTACGTTGTTATAAATCGACCGCTCCTGATCCTCCATAAAGGACGCATACAGCTCCTCGGCTGTCCAGCCCTCGTAAGGGTTGCCCGTGATCTTGCCGTTTTCGCCGCCGCTTACGGGAGGCGTAACAATGGGAATATCGGGAGGTGTGGTGGTATTGGATTCGGTTGCTTCTCCACCGTTGGGGTTAGTTTCGATGGGATTACTTCCATCCGGTTGACCTGCCGCCGTGGTCTGCTCCCCTGTGGGCGTATCGGTCTCAGGGGGGCGGAATTGGTCGCGGCAGGAGCAGGAGGCAAATACCGCCGTGACGGTCATAAAGGCTAACAAAATAGCTATGATTCGTTTCATATTCGTGATTCCTTTCATTCTTCTTTCAACTGCGGCACACCGTTCTCGTCATACTCCCACGCATCCCCGTAGTGGAACTCCGCCCCTGCCGACTTGCAGGCACCCGCCCAGTAGGCGATGTAGGAAAGGGCGTCCTCGCGGGTGTCGGTGAGGTAGATGTGCTTGACCGCCGTGTTCGGGAAGGGGTTACTGCCCGCGTGGGTAGAGCCCTGCAAGACGAGGTAGGCCAGCTTTTCGCAGTCCTTGAAGGCGTTGTCGCCAATAGAGGCCACCGAGGCGGGGACGGTCACGGAAGTGACGTTGCGGAGTCCCGCCAGCGTAAAGCTGCCAATGGCGGTGATGCCCTCGGGGAGGGTGATGTCTCCCTCGATCCGTGCGCCCTCCACGTAGAAATTCTCCGCAAGCATGGTGGGGCTGGCATCCTGAAAGTCGATCCGCACACTGCACCACTGGGCAATGTTGCCGCTGTAGTGAACATCCGTCAAGGATTCGCAGTCCTTGAAGGTGGTTCCGCTGAGGGTGGTGAGGGTCTTGGGGAGATGCAGAGTGGTCAGGTCGCGGCAACCCTCAAAGGCACCGTTGCCGATCTCGGTCACCCCCTCGGGGATGGTGATCTCGGTGAGGCGCAGGCACTTTTTGAAGGCCCATCCGTGGAGATTCGTGACGGTGGAGGGGATGGTGATGCTTTTGAGAGAGGAACAGCCCGAAAACAAGGAATCGGGGATGGACGTGATGCCCTCGGGGAGGACAATATCTGTTAGGCGGAAACAGCCCTCGAACAGGGCGCGGTTGAGGGTCTGGACGGTGGAGGGGAGTTCCACCGAAACCAAGCGGTTACAACGGCTGAAAGCGGAGTCTCCGATCACGGTCATGCCCTCGGGGATCACCACATGGGTCAGGGTCTCGTCCCCCGTAAACGCCCCGATGGCGACACCCATGACGGTGTTTCCATCGTGTGTGGTGGGGAGGTAGATCTGTGTGTCGGTGCATTCCCCGCGACCCAGAACGAGGTATTGACCGCTGTAGGTGTCCACGCCAATCTCCAGGCCCTCGGAAACTTGGTACTCCCAGCCACAGGTGGCGCAAACCTCATTCTCCAAGGTATGGACGAGGCAATCGCCGGTTTCGATGGAATGGGGATTGACAAAGGCGGGCTTGGTCTCGCCCTCTGTGGGCATACCCGTTTGGCAGGCGTTAAGGGTGAGCATGGTGAACAGAACCGCAAGAATAGCGATAAGTTTCATGTAGTGTTTCATATCAGTGCATCCTCCTTTCCTTTCCGGGTACTTTTCGGCGGAATCCCACCCATTGTCCCAAGCTGACCGCAAACAGTACGGCGCAGACCACCAGAACGGCTACGGTGAACAGGGCAAAAAAGAGAGCCGAACCCGCCGATTGGGTGAGGTATTCGTGACCCGACAGGAGGGTGGTGAAATCGAAGTAACGGGCGAAGTCCAGCCCGAAGCGGCGGAACACGAAGGGTACGACGGTGACGAGAGCCACGGTGGCCATGGTGTTGACCGACTTCTTGGAGGGGACAGACACCGCCACGGTGATGAAGCCCAGCAAGACGACACCCACCACGCGGAGGGTCTCAAAGAGCATGAGATACTGATGGATGGTCATATTCCACCCAATGCCGCCGAGGATCGGGAGGCTTTGGACGGGCGCGGTAGCTGACGCGAAGGTGTACAGCTCGGTGAGCTTGGTGTGGTCGAGATAGCCGCAGACAATGGCCATAAGGGCACAAGCGGCCACGGCGATGACATACTTGGTGGCGAACAGCTCTCCCCGTCCCCGTTTGGTGGCGCGGAGGATACCCGACACGCCCGCACTGTACTCGGTGGTAAAGAGCATAGCGCCAAAGACCAAAGCGAAGATGTAGAGCAGGTAGTCAAAGCCCCGCCCGAACATCCGGTTCCAGCCTGTGGAGTAGACGAAGTGGGCATCGTGACCCGCCTCGATCTGTTCCAGCAGGTAATCTCTGCGGGCCTCCACGACCTTGAACACGTCGTCTCTGGCCTTGGCATCTTCTAACTGCCCTTGGTACTCCACGTACTCGTCGTAGGTAATGAGGCCGTCACGGTAGTTGGCCTCCATCTCCTTCTCCATGCCTCGGATGGTGTCGATCTCGGCGCGCTCGTCGGTGATGAAGTCCAGCTTTTCTTCGGTGACCTCACCCTCCAGCATGGTCATGTACTCCTTGTAGAGGGTATCCGAGAAGGAGTAATTGACGGGATCGGTAGTGTAGATCTGGTAGCCCTTGACCAGCAGGATAACGGCAATGAGCAGGATATACTTACCCGCGAACAGGACCTTATGCAGCTCAAAGCCCGCAAAGCCGGGGATGAAGCAAGGAAGCGCCACGTTGGGGATCTTAAAGAGCTTTTTCCCCTTCCGCAGGGAGCGTCCTCCCGCCGAGCGGCAGTAGAGCAGGGTCGCCCATATCCCGAAGATCACCGCAATCAGCCCCATGAACAGGAAAACGGCGGTGAGGTAGGGCAGACAGCGGCCGAAGACGTTGATGGCGTAGTAGCGGGAGAAGCAGACCTCGGCGTCCATGATGGTGAAGATATTGAGCAGGCGCAGGGGGCTGTTGATGTCCAGGTAGTCGGTGAAGTAGACAAAGAAGTTTACGCCGCCGATGACAAGCCCCGTGAGGTAGGTCAGGGCGTAGTTGCGGAGCAGGAAGGAGGCGGTGAGGATGACTGTCCCCAACGCGAACAGGGTCAGGATCTTGATGAGCAGGGACAGACCCAGATATTCACCTACCGTGACAATGTAGGGGCAGAACAGGTAATCATCAAAGATCTGAATGTAATTGGACAGGGACGAGTAGCCAAACTCTGCCCCAAACAGGATCAGGGTGGTGGCCGAGAAGGTGATGACCGCGATCACAATGACCGACAGCATGGCCGCAAGCTTGGCCAGCATGGTGGAGAGCCGTCCCAACTTGGTGGCGCGGATGATGGGGTAGGTGCCGTTCTTTTTCTCGTCCAGTAGGAGTCCGGGGACGAGAACCAGCAAAAACAAGATGAGGCAGATATTGCCGTCAGCGTAGGCGAAATAGTGGTTCCAGCCAATGTCCCGCTCGATTTCCAAGGGGACGTATTTGCCCACGGTGTAAATGTCGATGACGTCATCCTGATAGCGGTAGTCGTAGCTGTTCTCGCTCATGCCGAAGGCCACGTACTCGATCTTGGCGGCCTCGGCGCGGGCGATGACCTCGTCATACTTTTCGATGCGGGTGACGTCTATGTAGTTCTTGACGTTGCGGAAATAGCGGTAAGTGCCGTTGTATTCCTGGATCTTCTCCCAAATCTCGTCGTTGTACTCGGGCCAGTAGTCCTGAATGGACAGGGTGGACAGATCCACCCCGTTCATCATGGCATCCATGGTCATCTGCACCTGCACCTCGGTCAGCCTTTGGGAGTAGGCGTACAGGGTGTCCATTTCGGTGAGGAATGCCTCGGGATCCTCCTCGTAGCGGGCAAAGATCTCCTCAATGGCGGCCAGCTCCTCGGCGGACAGGCCTGTCTCGGGGGAGGCCGGGATGCTCATGACCGAAACCGCCGACAGGATGGCGTTGACGGCGAACATGAGGAGGAAGAAGAATACGACGAAGCGGTTGCCGAGAATTTTTTTGATTTCATAGCGGAGCATGGGAAATCCCCTTTCGTGGATGTTGCTTGATAAGCATGGGCATTATGGAGCTATTGTGTATCAATACCGGCCCGGGCGGTTGTGCAAAGACATTTGTGAGATATCCACGCCAAGCTCATAGGCCTGCCCGGTCTCCATATTGAAAACAATGAACCGATAGCTGTCGGCCCACTCGGGAGCAGACTCGTTATAGGGATTGCGGAAGTCCTTATAGGTCTGGTACTGGACAAGGATAAACTTGCCGTCCATAAACTGGGTGCCTTGAATACAATCGGGGATCCCGTCGGTTTGGAAGTTATATACCATTTGCAATTCTCCCGTCGCAGCATCCTTTCTGTACAGCTTACCGCCATTGCGGACTCCGATCCCATCGGTGGTATTGTTGAAGTAATACTCGTAATGGGGATCGTCCTTGTATTCCTCTCTGTCAAAACGGATCTCAACGTACGTATTCCCGTCATATTCCAATGCGTCTATATTTCTTTCGCGCAGCTCACCGGTTTCCATATCCAGCACGTAATACTCGAAATAACCGCCGAAGATCCATTTTTCAACGTATGCGATCTTTTCTCCTCCGGAATCGTATACGAACCCGCTTTCTCCCTTTTCGCGGTCAAGGAGGTCGCCCGAAATGATCAGTTCATCCTCCCCGGTATCCAGATTATACCGACGGAGCGAGCCGCTCTCTCTGGGGGAATACCATGCATATCCTCCGTCGAAACAGATCGTATAGCAAAGCTCTGACTGTTCCCATAGAGGTGCCGTGGTTTTTTTCTTCATATCGTAAGTCATAGCACCGTAGCCGGTTAGTCCGTTGTCTAAATCTACGCCCGTGATATAGTAGACCTTATCCCGATATACGTACATATTTTGGATATAATCGCTCCATTCACCAACCACCTTCGCGTCGTTCATGAGCAGATCAAAGGAATACATGATGTATCCTTCCTCTTTTCCGTCAGTGGTGATATAGATTCGGTCGTCCACGACCTGACACATGCACAATTGTGATGTAAGCTTACTGAAAATACAGTCTTTATGGTCACAGATGGGATCCTTACAGATCGGGATCACCTGTCCCGTGAGCTTACTGAACATATGGCCGCCGTACTGCACGTCAAGGAGCACGTAGTAAGGCGTATTGTAGAAGTAATACGCAGATTCATAGGTTTCCGACCGCTCCTCCTCCTTCATGAAGGAGGCATACAGCTCCTCGGCCGTCCAGCCCTCGTAGGGGTTGCCTGTGATCTTGGGAGTCTCGGAGCCATCGCTCAAGGGGGGCGCGAAGGTGGGGGGATCGTCGGGGTTATTGGGGCTATTGGGCTTGGTGACTTCTTCGCCGCCGAGGGTGGTTTCATTCGGGTTGGTTTCGGTGGGATTCGTTTCGGTAGGATGATTGACATCGGGCTGTCCCGTCACCGTTGTCTGCTCCCCCGTGGGGGCATCGGTCTCGGGAGGCCGGAATTGGTCGCGGCGGCTACAGGACACGAAGGTAGTGGCCAGCATGAGGGCAGCCAGAATGGCGGTTATGATCCGTTTGGTTTTCATATATGTACTCCTTTGTTTCTTACAGAATATCTCCGAACACGTGGAGGTAGTAATCCTCCAGAGAAGGCACCACCGTCACGGAATCCTCGGTGGGCTTGCTGTCAGACAGAATGCGCAGGATCACACCCTGCTCGCCGTTCTGGATGTTAACCACACGGAATTTTTCCTGCATAGCTTGAACTTCCTCGGCGGCTACGACCGTCTGCCAAACCTGACCCTCGATCTTCTGAGTCAGCTCGTAGGGGCTACCGCTGTCCGAGATCACGCCCTTTTTGAGCATGATGGCCTCGCGGGCGATAAACTCCACGTCGGAGACCACGTGAGTGGCAATAACGACAGTCTTATTGAGGGCTACGCTGGCTATGTAATTACGGATGGCAATGCGCTGCTTGGGGTCAAGACCGGCGGTGGGCTCGTCAAGAATGACGATCTCGGGATCGCCCAAGAGAGATTGAGCCAGGGCAAGACGCTGCTTCATACCGCCCGAGAAAGAACCGATACGGTGGGTTCTCACGTCGTGAAGCTCCACGGCGTGCAAAAGCTCGTCGATCTGCTCGTCGGCCTTCTTCTTATTAAGTCCCTTCAGAACGGCCATGTAGCGGAGGAAATCAAGAGCCGAGAAGGAGGGGTACATACCGGGGTACTGAGGCATGAACCCCAGCTTTTCGCGGTAGGATGCACCCAGCTTGCCGATGGGGGCGCCGTCCAGCAGAATGTCGCCGTTGTCGGATTTGAGGTTCTGGGTGATGATGTTCATGAGAGTGGATTTTCCCGAGCCATTGGGGCCCAGGAGGGCGTAGATGCCGTGGTCAAAGCTGTAGGTGAACTGATTGAGGGCGAGATTGGAGCCGTAGGATTTGGATAGATCGCGGATGGTGAGCATGATGTGTATCTCCTTTTACAAGAGTTCCCCTGTGAAGCACAGGTAGTAGTCCTCCAGATTGGGGTCAACCGCCACGGCCTCGGGGGCGGGACGACGGTTGGAGAGGATGCGGAGGGTAACCCCCTCTTTCGTGTTGGTCATGGCGGCGATACGGAAGCGTGCCGTGAAGGTTGGCACCTCCTCGGGGTAGACCGTGATCCCCCAGACCCGTCCCCGTACCTTTTCGGTCAGCTCGAAGGGTGTCCCCGAATCCACCAGCCGTCCGCGGCGGAGCAGCAGTACCTCACGGGCGGCGGATTCCACGTCGGATACGATGTGGGTCGCCAGCAGGACGGTGCGGTTTTGGGCTTCTCTGGCCATGAGCTTGCGGGCGCAGGCACGCCAGGCGGGGTCCATGGAGGCGGTGGGCTCGTCTAAAATGACCACCTCGGGGTTGCCCATAAAGGCCTGCGCCAGCAAAAGGCGACTCACGGTGCCCCCCGAAAAGGAGGCGACGCGGTCATGACGGCAGTCATACAGGTCAATATCCCGCAGGATGGCGTGGCTCTGGGCTTCTGCCTCGGTGCGGCTCGCGCCCTTGGAGACGGCGACGTAGCGCAGAAAATCCTCCGCCGAGACGTCGGGGTAGCCTCCGCCGTTCTGGGGCAGATAGCCCAATCGGGCGGGGTAGCCGGTCTTGCGTGATCGCACGTCCTCCCCATCCAGAAGCACCTGCCCACCGTCTGGATGCAGATTGCAGGCGAGAATCGACAGGAGGGTAGATTTTCCCGCCCCGTTGGGGCCCAGGATCCCGTACAGGCCGTGGTCAAAGGTATAGGAAAAGGGCTCCAGAGCCGGAGTGATACGGCGGAAGCGGCGGTAGGATTTGGTGATCTTTTTTACGGTGAGCATGGGGGCTCCTTTTCTTATCGTCCAAAGGGATTCTCGGCGGTCTGCTTGGAGAGATCCACGCCCAGATCAAAAATCTGACCCGTTTCGAGATTGACGACAACGTAACGTCTGCTCTTTACCCATTCGGGAAGATTCGGACTGTAGGTATTTCTGAAATCCTTATAGGTCTGGTACTCGATCATCACAAAGGTACCGTCCAGGTATATCAGCGTGGTCAATGCATCGGGGATCCCGTCGGTGTAAAGGTAGACCGCCGTTTCGGTCTCTCCTGTTTCCGGATCTATGCGGAACAGCTTTCCTCCAAAGCGGGTTCCGTGGGACGTGTTTTGATAGTATTCGTAGTGCGGATCATCCTTATATGCTTCGCTATTGTGCAGAAGAAGGGTGTAGAAGGTGCCGTTATACTCGGAATAACGTATTGCGCCCATGTCACGCCTCTCGCCTGTCTCCATGTTCAGACACATCATATTGGATGTGTCGCCGTTCGGCATGACGATTTCGTAATATACAAGGTTTTTCGAGACGGTTTCCACCTTAAACCACAGTTCTCCGTTCTCGCGATTCAATAGGTCCCCCGACAGGATGATCTCCTCCGTATCATTTTCCAGATCGTATCGGCGGATGGAGCCGTCCTCGGTGTTTGTGTACCATATATACGCATCCTGATAAAATACCCATCTGCAAGGCTCGGCATTATCCATAAGAGGCGCCGCCGTCTTTTTTTCAAGATCGTACACCATAATGGTGTGTCCAACACGCCCGCCGCTCAATTTCATGTTGGTCATATAGTAAGCTTTTTCCCCGCAAATATACATCAATTCAGGTGGATCGCTCCATTTACCGATCACCTTGGGATCGTCCATGAGCAGATCAAAGGAATACATCGTATATCCCTCGAGAGCCCGATCCATGACCAGATAAATACGGTCATCCACAACCTGACAGGTTTCCAACGGACCCGTCAAGCTACTGAAAATGCAGGATTCATGATCGCAAAGCGGATCCTTGCATATCGAAACGACCTGTCCCGTCAGTTTACTGAACATCTTTCCACCGTCTTGCATATCTAAAAGCACGTAATACGGTGTGTTTCCATACCACGTGTTATGGTTCGGTTCGGGATCATGCTGATAGAAGGAAGCATACAGCTCCTCCGCCGTCCAGCCCTCGTAGGGGTTACCCGTGATCTTGGGCGTCTCGGAGCCATCGCCCACGGGAGGCTTGGGGGTGGGGGTGTTGGGATCAGTAGGGGTTGTTTCGGGCGGAGTGGTAGGCGAGGAGTCATTTCCGTCGCTTGTGTTGTTTTCGCCATGATCGGTTTCGACAGGGTCGCTTTCGCCGGGATTACTTACATCGGGCTGTCCCACCAGCGTGGTCTGCTCCCCTGTGGACTTATCGGTCTCGGGAGGACGGAATTGGTCGCGGCGGGAGCAGGAGGCAAAGGTAGTGGCCAGAAGAAGGGCGGCCAGAACGGTAGTTAATGTTCGATTGGTTTTCATGTAAAACTCCTTCTTAATATACACCTTACTGTTTGTGCACAGATTGAGTTGAAAGATCAACCCCTAAGTCATACGCTCCCCCTGTTTCCAGATTCACGACAACATAGCGCTTACTCGTTGCCCATCCGGGAAGTGTGGGGCTGTAGCAATTATTGAAATCCTTATAGGTTTGATATTGGATCATCAAAAAATGACCGTCCATGAACAGCCGACTTTTCATAGCATCGGGGATTCCGTCGGTACAAAGCCGGACTAAAGCCTTCATCTCTCCCGTATTCGTTTCTTTTTGATAGATTTTTCCGCCATCTCTCGTAGAAAAACTATCATGAGCATAGTACTCATAGTGCGGATCGTTTTTGTTTTCCTCAACGTAATGATTGATGCTTATGTACACACGATCATCGTATAAAATGAAATTGCCAAATCCCGTATCCAGCATTTCGCCGGTGCTCATGTCATATTTCAAAATGTTCGAGAAATCTTGATTCGCCAAACGTTTCTGTACGTAAACCATTTGATTCGATTCCGCCCAAAAAATAAACTCCGTTTCACCTGCTTCGCGATCCAAATGGCTTGCCGTAAGGATCACCTCATCCACGCCTGTATCCAAATTATACCGCCGCAGAGAGCCGTCCTCCCAAGCCGTGTACCACTCGTAGGATCCTTCATACACGATCATGCTACAACGAACGGGATCGTTGTGCAAAGGTGCCGTTGTTTTCTTGTTTATATCGTACACCATTGTCACGTTACTGTATTGGCCGTCATCAAACTTAATATCTGCGTCGTAGTAAATCTTACCCTGATACACATATATGGTATCGGGACAATCCATTTCTTCCCATTCACAAACCAACTGCGGATCATTCATAAGCAAATCGAAAGAATACAAGTTGCACGTATATACATCCCCCTTGTACCCTTCCACCGCCAAATAACAGCGATCATTCACAACTTGACAAGCTATCATCCGTGTCGTTAGATGACTGAATATGCAACCATTATGGTCACAGATAGGGTCTTTACAGATCTGCACCACCTGCCCCGTGAGCTTGCTGAACATGGAACCGCCGTACTGGACATCAAGAATCACATAATACGGAGTGTTACCAAATCCATAGTCTAGGTTGTTGAAAACCGACCGCTCCTGATCCTCCATAAAGGACGCATACAGCTCCTCCGCCGTCCAGCCCTCGTAGGGGTTGCCTGTGATTTTGCCGTTTTCATCACCGCTTACAGGGGGCGTAACGATGGGAACATCGGGGGGCGTGGTGTTACCCGGGTCGGTCATGTCCCCGCCGCTTTGGTTGGTGTCGGCGAGATTGCTTTCGTTGGGATTACTTCCATCCGGTTGACCTGCCGCCGTGGTCTGCTCCCCTGTGGGCTTATCGGTCTCGGGAGGACGGAATTGGTCGCGGCGGGAGCAGGACGCCAAGGTAGTGGCCAGCATAAGGGCGGCCAGAACAGCAGTAAAAATTCGTTTGGTTTCCATAAAAAACTCCTTTCAGCCATTTAAAATATAGTTTCATACGCTCTCATTATAAGATAAGGGAAGGAAGCGGTCAAGGCGGGTTTCGCATTCGTCGGTTTTTCCGCCCCATTCGTTGTCCCTTGGGAAGTCTTGACGTATTTACAAAAGCCGCGGAATGTGGTATAATGGTGTTATCTTATAATGGGAGAGTATGACCATGAGAATTGCTGTATGTGACGACGCTTCCACCGACGGGGAGATGCTGGCGGGGCTGTGCCGACGCTTCGACCCCGAGCTGTCCCCCGAGGTCGCCGTGTTCACCTCGGGTCGATCCCTATTGGACGCCTACGATCGGGGCGAGCGCTTCGATATTCTGTTTTTGGACGTGGAAATGCCCGGGCTCACGGGGCTGGAGGTGGGACAGCGCATCCGTGAGTTGGATGCGGCCGCCATCCTCATTTTCGCCACGGGATTTCCCCAATATGCCATTGAGGCCTACGACTGCGAGGCCTTTCACTACATACTGAAGCCCTGTACTCTGGAGAAGGTGCATCGCATCCTGGAGCGAGCCTCCGAAAAGTACCGTATGCTCCACCGCTACCACGTCATCCGCACGGGGGGACAGTCCATCCGTCTGCCCGTCAGCGACATCTTCTACGTGGAGTGCAACCGCAAGCACATCCTGTACCACACCGCCGATCGGGTCTTTGATACCCTTGGGCGGCTGTCCGATGCCATGGAAGCCTTGCGGGATTATGGCTTTTATCAGGTGCATCAAGGGTATATTGTCAATCTGGACAAGGTATCCGAGTTCGATGGCTACGATGTGATCCTACAGAACGGCGAGAGGGTCATGATGAGCGTGCGGAAGAAATCCGAGGTGCTTCTGGCCTATGCAAGCTACGTGGAGAGGTATTCATGATGGAAAAGCCCATATTCTGGATCTTGGCGGCGGGACTGTCGCTGTTGCTCCTGCTGCTTCTTTCATGGGTGCTGGTGTCCACCCTCCGTTTACGGAAGGAGCGGGAACGGCTCAGGGATGCGCGAGATAAAAAAGCGCGGGAGACGGCGGCCACCCAGGCCGAGCAGTACCGCCTTATCATGGACAACCATCGGGATCTTCTGAAAATGCAGCACGATCAGCGGCATTTCCTTATGGGGCTGCTGGCGACCCTCTCGCAGGGAAATACAGCCGAGGCGATCACCTCGGTGGAGGCCGAGCTGGAACGGCTGGGGGAGATCCGTCTGGTGACGGGGGAAAACGATCTTATCACCACCCTCATCAACACCAAAGCGGCGTTAGCACGGGACAAGGGCATCGGGTGGGAGTATCACGCCCACAAGCTCCCCTCGGTGACGGTGCCCTACGTGGATCTGGCCATCCTGCTGGGGAACGCCCTGGACAACGCCATTGAGGCGGCGGCAAGGATCCCGAACGAGGGAGCACGGTGGGTCTCGGTGACGGTGACGGTCAAGCATGAGACGTTGGTGATCCTGGTGAAAAACGCGGTGTTGCGGGACGTGGATATTCAACGTCTGGAGACCGCCAAGGGCTCCCCCGAACGGCACGGATTGGGAATCCCCACCATGCGTGCTTTAGTGCGTAAGTACAAGGGAGAGCTGGTATTTTCCTGCGAGGAGCGGGTCTTTACCACCCTGATGGTGCTGAAAAACTTGGATAACCATTCCTAACCAAAGGAGTGCTGCGGGCAAAACCGCAACACTCCTTTTTGTTTATAGAATCAGAGGATATCCCCGAACACGTAGAGATAGTAATCCTCCAAGGACGGCACCACCGTCACGGAATCCTCGGTGGGCTTCACATCGGACAAAATACGCAGAATGACCCCCTGCTCTCCGTTCTGGATATTGACCACGCGGAATTTTTCCTGCATAGCCTGCACCTCCTCGGCGGCTACCACCGTCTGCCAGACCTGGCCCTCGATCTTTTGGGTCAGCTCATAAGGGCTGCCGCTGTCCGAGATCACGCCCTTTTTGAGCATGATGGCCTCGCGGGCGATGAACTCCACGTCAGAAACTACGTGGGTAGCAATGATGACGGTCTTATTGAGGGCAACGCTGGCTATGTAATTACGGATAGCGATTCTCTGCTTGGGGTCAAGACCGGCGGTGGGTTCGTCGAGAATGACGATCTCGGGATCACCCAAGAGAGATTGAGCCAGGGCAAGACGCTGCTTCATACCACCCGAAAAGGAACCGATGCGGTGGGTGCGGACATCGTGAAGCTCTACGGCGTGCAGAAGCTCGTCGATCTGCTCGTCGGCCTTCTTCTTGTTCAACCCCTTCAATGCGGCCATGTAACGGAGGAAATCCAGTGCCGAGAAGGAGGGGTACATACCGGGGTACTGAGGCATGAACCCCAGCTTTTCGCGGTAGGATGCACCCAGCTTGCCGATGGGGGTATCGTCCAACAGAATCTCACCGTTGTCGGATTTGAGGTTCTGGGTGACGATGTTCATAAGGGTAGACTTGCCCGAGCCGTTGGGGCCCAGGAGGGCGTAGATGCCGTGGTCGAAGCTGTAGGTGAATTGGTTCAGGGCAAGGTTGGAGCCGTATGATTTGGAAAGATTGTTGATGGTGAGCATGGTATTTTCCTTCTTTCTTAATGGTGTTTACGGCCCACCCACATCTGTTTGGCAAGCCATGTGAGGATCGTGATAGCGGCGGCGAGAACAGCAACCGTGAGCGTCAGATAGAGTCCGGAGCTTGCCGCCGTGGTCAGGAAGCTCGTACCTTCCAGCAGGTAGGTAAAATCGAAATACTGTGCCACGGCCAGGCCGAAGCGGCGGAGCAGGAAGGGCATGAGGGTGGCGGTGGCAACGATGGCCATGGTGTTGAGCACCTTACCAGACAGGAGAGAGATTCCCGTGAGGGCGGTGACCAGCAGAACGACGGCCAGCCACTTGACGGAAATCCAGAGGGCGACGAACTGAGCCACGGTCATGCTTGGCTGATTTCCGAACAGGGTAAGGCTTTGCACGGGGGCATCCCACGCGGGGAACTCAAAGGACTTCATGGCGGCG
>JAGAIH010000215.1 GCA_017626655.1 Clostridia bacterium
AACGGCGACGGCACCAAGGATCTGTACGCCAAGAATGAGCATAACCGTTTCGCTCTGGTCAACGCCGACAAGAACATGGTCATGTCCCCCGCTGAGGACACCATTATTGCCGCCGCTACCTACGAGCTTCACGGCTGGGCTGTGGCTCCCATCGAGATCGACCTGACCGGTATCGACTACAACGGTCCCGTGTTCCTGACCCACGATTCTCTGGCAGGCGGCTTCGCTCTGGTCTACTCCATTGAGTTCGTTGCCTGATTCTTCAGCATCCCATCCCCGCCCGTTTGGGCGGGGATCTTTTTGGTAACAGCCAAATAAACCCCCGGCTATGCCGGGGGAGGAGAAGAGCTTCAGTTACAAGCATATGGACAAAAATCCTCCGATGTTATAATGAAAGAGGTCTGCCAACCAAATCAAAAATAACAAAGGAGGATGTCCAAATGGACACAAATAGTTTAGCACATACGAAGTGGGAATGCAAGTACCATCTGGTATTTGCGCAAAAATATCGACGTAGAATCATATACGGAGAGTTAAGACAGGAAATCGGTCAAATATTGAGAGAATTGTGTAATCGAAAAGGAGTGGAAATCATTGAAGCAGAAGCGTGCCCCGATCACATTCACATGCTGGTTAGAATCCCTCCGAAATATAGTGTGTCGGAAATCATGGGCTACTTAAAGGGAAAAGTTCACTTATAATATTCGATAGACACACAAATTTGAAATACAAGTATGGGAATCGGCACTTCTGGTGTCGAGGATATTATGTTGACACTGTGGGCAAGAATGAGAAGAAAATACAAGAGTACATCCAAAAACAATTGCAAGAAGACATGCTTGCAGATCAAATAAGTATCAATGAATACTATGACCCGTTTACGGGAAAGCCGGTGAAAAAAGGCAAATAAAACACCGCTTCAGCGGTAGTCCGTAGAAGCGGTGCGGTTGGCAGACTTTCAAGCACGATAGTGCTGCCGGTAATAGGCCCTTATAGGGCCAGTGCGGGCCACCAGCTAAGCTGGTGGTCCTGACTTGATATAGGGGGAGTTGATGACTCAGCCCCTGTGGGTGATACTACAACAAAATTGATATATACAGGGCTATTGCACAAAAAATGTCCATAATTATTTCTGTTAGGGTAGGCTGATCTCTTGGCGGTGACGGGAGTTGCACTTGCTCCCTATCCGTGGGGGCTGATCTATGCCTGGAAAAGGATCTAAGTATCCTTCCCCAGTTCCGCCCTGTATCTCGCGACTAGGGCGTCGAACTCGCGGATATACTTATCCAGTCTGGCTTGCCCCTTGGGGAGGTCCAGCCCTGGCTTTCTGTAGCCGCACACCCGGACGTCGTTGAGGATGGCGTCCTCGGTGTTGTAGGCGCCCAGGGAGCTTCCCCGGATATGAGGGTACTTGGCGCACATGTAGGCGATCTCCTCGGTGTAAAACATCCCCGCAGGGAAATCGAAGCGGGTCAGGCTGGGGACGCTCTCCAGGACGTCGGTATCACGGTCCTCCAGCTTGATGTTGTAGAGGATCACCTCCTCCAGGGACTCCATGCCCCGCATCCATTCCAGGCTCTTCATGGGGTAGGGGGTGTCCATGTCGCCGCGAAAGAAGATCCCCTTCAGGGACTTGGCCCTTTGCAGGGCGAGGGGATCGTAGGCGATCTTTTTGGTGGAATCCAGCCAGAGGTATTCCAGTTGGGGATTTTTCGACATATCCCAAAGGGTGCTGTTGCGGATGTTCCAGTAGATGCTGACACCTTGGAGGTGCTTCAAATCCTCGAGGGGGGAGAAGTCCGAGATCAGCTGGCACTTGAAGAAGCTCAGATACTCGTACTCCGCGCCGTATTTCTCGACGAAATACTCGAAGCTCTTCTGCTCCATCCCGCAAATCTCCAGGATCTTTTTGCTTTTTCCGAAGCTCATCTCGTAGTCCACGTCGTCGGGGGACATATTGCAGGGGGAGAAGGCGCCGCTGGGGTTGGGCTTGGGGCGGGAGACGAAGAGGCGCTTGTCGGTGTCGTTTGTGTGGATGAACCAGTCGTTTTTCATGGGTTGCTCCTTTGGGGGACGGTCGATCTTCCTTTGAATTTCAAGAATCTTTTCACTTTATATTTTCCTTTGCTATTTTGAGGGAGTTACTTCGCATTGCAGCATATTTCCTCCCAAATGGCAATTCTATGCTTGTAAACGAAGCTATGTAATATCAAATAATATTCAAGTCTGCTTGATCATTTGCCAGCATTGCTAAACGCTTATACGCTCCAAAAAACATATCCAAGTGATAATCGGTCATGTAATAAAACGCTCCTTGGTTTTGTTCTCTGCACTTCGCATGATATGAGAGGACTCTGAGCATATGTAATGCCGCAAAAATATAGATTGCTTTTTCCTCGTCATCATTCAATATACGAATGTCACGATACCCCTTGATTACAGAACGCCAAAGATCTTTTTGGTAGATTTCATTATCCATGAAAGTCAAATTGGCAAGCAAAACGCCCAGATCATATACAAAATATCCGCGCCCCATGCAGTCGAAGTCAAATAAAACGGGATACTCGCCGTTATAAAAATAATTGTTCGGTTGTACATCACCATGGCAAAAGCCAAGGGTTTCGCTAAGTTTTGAAAGTGTGGAATCAACTGATATCCATAACGGTAGCGCAGTTTTGCTTAAAAAATCAAGATCAGCTGTACGGTGCTTCAAAAAAGGATTCAGCAATCGGGTAGGTTCCTCTACGAGCATAGTTTCATTGATCAATGGCCTTGCAGAATGATTCTGGAAGGAACGGGACGATATATGCACTTGGGCGAGGAGGCTCCCAAGATTTTTCATTCTAATATTTGCATCTCCTGCTGGAGATTGCTCAATTCCTCGGAACAAAACAGCTTGGCGCATACCTTCGGGTGCATCAAGCTCCAATACATAGGATTTGTCCGTACATTGAATCGGTTCAACCACAGATAATCCACGAGCTCGAAGGTGATGAATAAATTGAATTTCTTCCTCAATTTGTATTGTGTTATATACGTTAAATAATGATACTCGCAGGAAATAACTGTTATTTTTTGCAGTTATCTTATATATGTCATTTAATCCGGATTTGAAGAATATGCATGAGGAATCTGTTGGTAAATTATAATGGTGCTTTAATTCTTCTAAAAGCGCACCAGGCGAAAATTGTGAATAGTTTACTTTGATTGAACTCATTTGTTTTCTCCTTTCGCCGTGTTGATGGAGGCAATCAACATTCTGCGGATCGTACCGCATTGATTATATAAATCTTTCGCAATCTCACGGTCAAGCAATTCGGATTTTACAAACAATTCAAGCCAATATTCGGTTTCGTAGCACTCCTTCAATGCAATTTGAAACTTGTCAACAAAGTCGGCTTTGCCATGGGCATAATTCGCTTCGTGAATATTTGCACCAATTGAGGTAGAGGAACGCTCTAACTGATTGATAAGAGAATAGTGACCTTTTATACTGTCATACATTTTAATGACTTTAACCGCAAAGTCTGTGGATAGTTCCCGAAGTTTTGATTCTGCCATAGTAACACCGCCCTTCTTCTGTTATTATATCATAGATCCGTAAGTTTTTCAAGTGAAATATTCGGCTTACGCCGAATGTGAAATAATTCACTTCGTGAATTGTGAAATATTGCTCCTTGCAGTCGCAATGTGAAATAAAATTCGTTCCTTCACACGCCGCAGGCGTATTTCACTGCCGCTGGCAATTTCACACGCGCCAGCGTCTTTCACTCGTTCCGCAGGAACGAATTTCACTGAAAAAAGCCATTCGCTTACGCGAATGGCTTTTTTCATGGCAGGGGCAGGAGGATTCGAACCCGCGACCCACGGTTTTGGAGACCGGTACTCTACCAGCTGAGCTATACCCCTGTGCAACAGGTGATATTATACCACACTTCTTTGAAAATTGCAAGGGGTTTTGCGAAAAAAGTTTTGCTTTTTTTCGGCTTTTTTCGGCTTTTTTAGCCCAGCTCCACCGTGACGATCTTCTTGGCGGGGATATCCAGGGTCAGCTTGCCGTCCCGGATCGCCAGGTCGGTTTTGGCTACCTCGTTCAGGTCGGTGAGCTTGGCGGTCGTGAACTTATCGGAGAGGTCCACCGTGAGGGTGACGGTCTCGGCGGTGGTGTTGAAGAGGCGGAGGATGGCGGTGTCGCGGTCCTCGGCCTTCTTGAGGGCGGTCATGCGGATATGCTCGTTATTCAAGCGGACGTAGTCACGGGCGGCGGGGAGGGTGCCCTCGTGCTTGGGGGTGCCGATGGCCAGGGCGGCGGGGTAGGCGAAGGTGTAGCCCTCGCGGTAGGCTTCGGCGCGGTCGGCGGTGTCGTAGGGGATGAGGGAATACTCCAGGGTCCAGGTGCCCTTCTTCTGCCCCAGGGGAGTGGGGAAGACGCCCCAGTCGCCGATCTCGCCTACGGCGCGGAGGAGGGTGACGGCCAAGGTGTTGCGGCCGTCGCGGAGGACCTCATACTCGCAGAGGCCGCGGTTGGCCACCATCAGGGCGTCGGTGCCGTTATCCGACTCCAAGGTGACGAAGGCCTGGACGCGCTGGGCGTTGCAGGGGTTCTGCCAGATGGGGGAGGGGCGGATGTCGCGGCGTACCACGTCGAACTGGCCCTCGGCGTAGACCGAGTCGGTGGCGATATCCGAGGTGAACAGGGCGCGGAGGCGGTGATCCTCCATGCGGTTGGTGACGACGGTCTTGAAGTCCACCCGGGCGATCTTGTCGGAGAGGGTGACGTAGGTGGTGATATCGGCGTCGATGGCCATGGGGATGACGGCCTTGAAGGTGACCGACCAGGGGGTGACCTCGTGGAGGGAGATCTCGGCCTTGGAATCGGCGGTGGTGACGGCCACGTCGCCCTCGGGCTGGACGTAGTTGTAGAGGTTACCCTGATCGCGGGTGTCCTCGAAGAGGTTCTGATTCTTGTAGGCGCGGCCGGTCCTCTTGTCGGTGACGTCCACGGTGCCGTTTTCATTGAAGTTCACCGAAAGGAACTCGTTCTCCATGGAGGAGTCGGTGTAGCGGACGGCGGTCTTGACGGCGGGGGCCTGCTTCTTGACGGCGAAGGTGCGGTAGCCGATGCCATGGGACTCTACCTGCATCTCCACCTCAAAGCGGTTGACGTAGCGGGGCTGGCGGAAGCGGTCCTTGGGGAGGGTATAGGTGAACCGGTTGGGGATATACTTGATCTTGGCGGGAACCTCGTTGCCGTTCTCGTCGAAGATGGCGATGGCGGTGGCGGGGTCGTCGCGGTCCAGGTCCACGTTGGCCTTGACGGTCAGCACCGACTTGTTCGGCTCAAGGGACAGCACCAGGGTGGCGTGGTCGCCCTCGGCGGCGGAGGTGTCTACTACGGCGGCCAGATGATCCAGCGCCCCGTCGCGGAGCTGCTCACCGCAGGCGGT
>JAGAIH010000216.1 GCA_017626655.1 Clostridia bacterium
CTTCAGGGGCGGGCGGGGAACAGCGGCCGTCTCCGCGTCGTCGCGGTACAGTTCGTCCAGGATCTCGTAGAGGCCTTCGCGGCTCTTGGCGCGGCCCGAGACGGGGTTGATGATCAGCAGGATCTTTTCGGTTTTCATTTTGATGGGATTACCTTTTTTGATGTTTTTCGTGTTGTCTTTGTCAGATGCCCGCAAGGGTACGGATCATCTCCCCCGCCATGATAAGGCCCACGGCCGAGGGGGTAAAGGATATGCTGGCAGGGGCGGGACGGCCGTCGTCCCCCGTGATATTGGCGGGCAGGGGAGGCTCGTCGGACCAGACGCAGAGGAGCTTCTTCACCCCCCGCTTCTTCAGCTCCCGGCGCATGACCCGAGCCAGGGGGTCGGTATCGGTCTTAGAGATATCGCTGATGCGGAAGCGCTCGGGGTGGAGCTTGTTGCCCGCGCCCATGGCGGCGATGAGGGGGGTCCCCACCGTATCACAGCGGACGGCCAGCTCCAGCTTGGCGGCCACGGTGTCCACGCAGTCGGCCACGAAGTCGTAGCGGGAGAGGTCGAACTCGTGGGCGTTCTCGGGGAGGTAGAAGCACACCGAGACCTCCACCTCGCAGGCGGGGTTGATATCCTTGATGCGCTCGGCCATGACCTCGGCCTTGGGACGGCCCACGGTGGAGTGAAGGGCCACCGCCTGGCGGTTGATGTTGGAGAGGGAGACGGTGTCGCGGTCGATGAGGTGAATGTGACCCACTCCCGCTCTCGCCAGGGCCTCAGCCAGGTGTCCCCCCACACCGCCGATGCCGAAAACGGCCACGCGGGCGCTTTGGAGGCGGGACAGCCCATCCGCGCCAATGAGGGCGGCGGTGCGGGAATGCTCGGGGGAAATGATATTGTTCATGGCGCGGGCCTCCTTTTTGGGGGGATGGGGATGGAAAATTGCGGTTTATAGGTCTGTGGTCTGACGGAAGAGGCGGTGACACGATCCACCCTCATCCGCCTCCCGCCGCAGGAGCTGGTCGGCACCTTCCCCCGCGGGGAAGGCATGGCTTATTTTTTCTCGCACCCAAAAAATCTATATATAACAGTATGTTTTTGGTTATTAAAGAGCGAGAAATACACCTAACCTCTTGCCTTCCCCTGGGGGAAGGTGGCACGCCGCAGGCGTGACGGATGAGGGTCACCCTTCCCAATTCCACTCTTTTCCGTCAGACCGATAAACCCCAATTTGAAAAACAACATAAAAGTTCAGCAACTACATTCTACCACATCTCCCAAAAAATTTCAAGATAAATCTTTACAAATCCGCCGATTTGGAGTATAATGTAGGAAATACCCTTCGTCGGACTTAAACTTGTGCAATATGCACCGAATTGAATGACGAATTTTATGGAAGGAAACCAAATCATGAAATACACCAAGCCCGAATCCTACTTCAAGGAGACCACCGCCTCCTCCGAGCTGATCTTTGACGGTAAGGTGCTCCACCTCTACCGCGACGACATCAACCTCCCCGACGGGGGTAGGTCCATGCGGGAGTACTGCAAGCACAACGGCGCCGTGGCGGTGGTGCCCCTCACCGACGAGGGGGAGGTGGTCTGCATCCGCCAGTACCGCTACGCCCTGGGCCGCGTGACCCTGGAGATCCCCGCGGGGAAGTTCGACTACATCGGGGAGGACCACCGCGAGGCGGCCCTGCGCGAGCTGCGTGAGGAGACGGGCTACACCACCGATACTCTGATCGACATAGGCCCCCTGGCCACCTCCCCCGCCCTGCTCACCGAGATCATCTACTGCTATCTCGCCGAGGATATGACCGAGGGGGAGACCGACCCCGACCCCGACGAGTTTCTGGAGATGGTGAAGATCCCCCTGCCCGAGCTGGTGAATATGATCCTCTCGGGTGAGGTACAGGACGCCAAGACCCAGGCGGCGGTGCTGAAGGTCTGGGCGATGAAAAATAGGTAAATTGGGGTTTATTGGTCTGACAAAAAAGAGTGCCTCACTTCTCGTGATGACTCCCCCACCCGCTTCGCGGGAGCCCCCTCGGAGAGGGAGCCTTTTGCCCAGACCCGCGGAAATTCGTTACCTGATAAGTGATTTTGCCCCGCGCCCCAAGGCTCCCTCCCCGAGGGGGCTCCGCCCGCAGGCGGTGGGGGAGTTTACCGCCATAGGCATTTTCACTACTTCAAACAGACCGACAAACCCAAATTTGAAACAATGAGGAACATCATGAAACACGACAACACGACTCTCCGCCCCGACCTCGGCACCCTCAAGACCGAGGGCCGCAACCAAAATACCCTCCACATCGACCAAATGTCCACCCTGGAGATGGTCACGGTCATGAACAACGAGAACCGCGTGGTGGAGGACGCCATCGCCACCCAGCTCCCCGAGATCGCCGCCGCCGTGGATATCATCGCCGCCTCTTTGAGCGCGGGCGGTCACCTTATCTACATCGGCGCGGGTACCTCGGGCCGTCTCGGCGTGGTGGATGCCTCCGAGTGTCCCCCCACCTTCGGGGTGGACTATGACCTCGTCCGCGGCATCATGGCGGGGGGCGAGGGGGCCATGTTCCGCGCCGTGGAGGGCGCCGAGGACAACGAGGCCCTGGGCGCTCACGATATCGAGGCTGACGGCGTCACCAAGGGCGACGTGGTGGTGGGCCTCTCCGCCTCGGGCGGCGCTCCCTACGTTCTGGGGGCCTTGAAGAAGGCCCGTGAGCTGGGTGCCATCCCCCTGGGTATCACCTGCAACCCCGACAGCCGTATGCACCCCCTCTGCGAGGTCACCATCGCCCCCTACGTGGGCCCCGAGGTCATCACCGGCTCCTCCCGCCTCAAGGCCGGCACCGCCCAGAAGCTGGTGCTGAATATGCTCTCCACGGGAGCCATGGTCAAGACGGGGAAGGTGGTGGGCAACCTCATGGTCAACGTCCGCCCCACCAATGTCAAGCTCCGGGACCGCTGTATCCGCATCCTCATGGAGCTGGGAAGCTGTGACCGCGAGACCGCCGAGGTCCTCATCGACAAGCACGGGGACATCCGCAAGTCCCTGGCTGAGCTGGAGGAGACCAAGTGAGCCGCTACCTGGTCGGCATCCTCTTTTGTCTGGTCATAGCCCTGGTCTACGCCGCCTTCCGTGACGAGGCCTTCCAAGACCTCCGCCACCGCAAGATCCGCAAACGGGACATACGACAGAAGCAGAAGGGAGCGCTGAATTTCTGGTTCTACGCCGAGCTGGAGAAGGCCTACGGGCTGGGGAGGTACGGTATCCTTCTGCGGCTTTACCCCATTGTAGCGGGGAGCTTCACCGTCCTGCATATCACCCTCGGGTGGATGGAGGCGTTGGGGGCGGTCGATGTGATCCTTTCGGGGCTGATCGCCGTCTATCTGTCGGTCATGACCCTCACCGCCTGTATCCGCCGCAACCGCCGCCTCTTCGGCTCGGCCTTCGTGCTGTGGGCATGGCAGGAGACCAAGGATCCCGTACCGAAGGATAAGATCCTGGAGCCGAAGTCCAAAAGCGGCAATTATATTTGGTATTATTCGTCGGTATTCGACCTCATCCTCGCCGCTTCGCCGATGGTATTCCCTGTACTGATGGGGATGTTTGAGGGGTTGGGGTGGTAAAATTGGGATTTATCGCTCTCTGCCTTCCCCAGCGGGGAAGGGGGACCGCGAAGCGGTGGATGAGGAGAACACTTGTAGATCAGCTTTTCGGGTGAGACACTAACTCTCCTACCACTTTTTGGATGTTGAATGCTTCAAAAATATAGTTGTATCAACCATTTTGCAGTTTTTATCCGTATGGTTGTAGGAACGTAACTGTACCCCCAATAAGTTGGCTTACAAATACTCTCCTCATCC
>JAGAIH010000217.1 GCA_017626655.1 Clostridia bacterium
AGGGTGGCTACTCATCCGTCACGCTTCGCGCCGAGCTTGCTCGGAGGACACCTTCCCTTACAAGGGACGGCTCCGGGGTATGTTTTTCGTTTTCTTAAAACCGAAAACATACTGATATATAAAGGTTTTTTAGAGTGACGCAAAACATACTGAATGAGCCTTCCCTTGTGAGGGAAGGTGGCACGCCCGTAGGGCGTGACGGATGAGTAGCCACCGAGGAACATACCGATCTGTTCCGTCAAACAGTTCGATAAACCCCAATTTGTTCTCTATTCCCCCGCATTATACCCCAACTCCCCCCCTTTGTCAAGCAACCAAAGGTTGAGAAAAGCTCCCCCGCCGTGTGGCAGGGGAGCCGCTTTGCTTGCTGTGGATATCACTCCTCGGGAAGATACTCTCCCAAAGGAAGTCCGGGCCAGGTATCCAGATTCTTGTCCAGTACGTACTGGTATATGTAGAGATAATCGGGATCGTCGTTGTACTCGTCGATCATGAGGTACTTACCGGGCTGGTCGAAGCCCTCGTTGCCGCCGATCATCCAGATGTGGGTGTCACCCAGATTCATGATGCTGTCCAGTACAAACAGATCGGCGTAGTAGGCATAGCCGTTGATGCCCTCGGCGTTGGGGGAGGAGTCGTCGTAGATATTGCCGTAGTTGAAGACGAAATCGCAGTTCTTGAACTCAAAGTAGAGGCGGTAATCGCAGAAGTCCCGGGGGATCCAGAGGGAGAGGCAGATGTCGGTATGCTCCCGCATATGGACGGCGCCGCCGCCGATGTCCTCCAGGTGGTAGATGGCCTCCTGGACCGAATAGAAATACTCGCCGTCGTTGGTCTGGCAAACGGCGTAGCCGAAATCGTAGCGGCCGTCGTAGGCGGTGGTCTTGCCGTCGTAGCTCGTGCCCACAGGGATCAGATTATAGAAGGGGTTCTCGGGATCGTCATCGTCCCAGTCCTCGCGGTACTTCTTGGTGGGCTCGTCAGAGGGGGGATCCGTCTCGGCGGGCTCATCCGTGGGAGCCTCGGTAGGAGCTTCGGTTTCCTCCTCAGTGGGGGCTTCGGTAGGCTCCTCGGTAGGGGCCTCGGTGGGAGCTTCCGTGGGCGCGTCGGTAGGTGCCTCGGCGGTGGTGTCGTTTGCGGGCGGGTCGTCTGCCTTGTCGCAGGCGGCGAAGGTGAGGAGCAGGCAGAGGGTCAAGAGGGTGACGAGAATGTGCTTGAGCTTCATGGTAGCCTCCTTATACGTTTGTTATTGAGTTTTAGGGGAAACGGGTGTCAGTTGATCACGGGAGGGATATCCCCCTCCAGGGTGGGGCCGCCCTTCACGAAGACGACAAGGGTACAGTATTCCTCCAGGCAGGTGTAGGTGATGGTCAGCTCGTCGGAGTAGAAGGCATAGTATATCTGATACTCATCGTCGTAATACTCGATATACCAGCCCTCGAAGGTGTAGCCTTCCTCGAGGATGACCGTGACCGTCATGGTGGAGCCGTAGGGGACGTTCTTCTCCCAGCCGTCGCCGGGGATCTCCTCGCCGCCCAAGAGGAAGCTTGCCCCCATATCGTCCATGACGCGGAGGGTAAACAGAACGTCCTCGGCCACCGTGAAGCGGGGCAGGATCACGCGGTCGTTCCCGTCCACGGTGACGCTGTAGGTCACGCTTTCGGAAAGGAGTACATCCTCAATATCACCGCCCATGACCTCATACCAGCCCGCGAAGACGTAGCCCACGGGTGCTATGGCGGTGACGGTGTAGGTGTAGGGCCCTGCCGCGGTGGCACCCCAGTTGGTGTAGGCCTCCTCGCTGCCGTCAACGGTGAAGGAGCCGATCTCTTCCTCTACCTTGACGATCAGGGTGTACTTGGGCAGGAACTGCGGGGTCACGGTCATGTCACCGATCACGGTGAACGGACACTCGATGGAGTCGCGGGAAATGAGGTCTCCGATCTTGCCGTCCTCGCCGACGGTGTACCAGCCCTCCAGCTCCCACTCACCCGACCACGGAATGGTCAGGGTGAAAATCTCATCCTTGGCCAGATCCAGGGTGAAGGTATCGGCATAGGTGATGCCGCACTCCTCGTGGAGCACCTTCCAGTCGCCGTGAAGCTGAACCGTCACGGTATACAGCTCCTCAAAGCGGGCATTGATATGGAGATCGCGGTCGGGCATTTGGCCGCTGTAGGTGAGATCGTTCGTGAGAAGGATCCATTCATCGCCGCGCACCTCATACCAGCCGTCGAAGCGGTAGCCCTCGGGCGCCTGAGCGATGACGGTGAACTCGTAGGGGAGATAGACGTGATCGGAATAGGCGTCATACAAGGTCTCGCTACCCTCCAGCATGAACTGCCCCTGGGCGGAGTTGATGGACAGGTAGTGAGCGTCCTCAAAGACGGCGAGGATGGTGCATTCCCGCGCGGGGACGGTGAAGATTACGTCGGCCTGATCGTACAGGAGGATGCGCTCGCCGTCCACCACCTCATACCATCCCACGAAGCGGGTGTCGGCGGGGGCGACCGCCTTCAGGGTCATGTAGTCGGTCACAGCCAGCTGAACGTTCAGCACGCCGTCCACGTTCTGTCCGTTGGCGATGAAGGTGCCATTCCCCTCCACGCGGAACTTGACGTTGTAGACGCGCTCAAAGCGGGCCTCTACGGTGATGTCCTTGTTTCTTTGGGCAAGGCAGATGGACTCCTCGGCAAGGAGCAGGGTCTCCTGATCCCCGTCCACCTGATACCAGCCCTTGAAGCGGTAGCCGGGAGCGGCCACGGCAGTGAGGGTGTAGGTGCGGGACTCGGGATGGGTATCCTCAAAGCGAGAGAAGGTACCGCTAAAGCCCTCCACCTTGAAAACGCCCTGGGTCTCGTCGCAGGTGACGGTGGTCACAAAGCCCTTGAAATCCGACTGGAAGACGGCAACCAGGTCATAAGCCTCCTCGGGCATGACCAGCAGAATGGCTCCGCCGGCGGTTGAAACGATCTTATCGGGCTTCCCGTCGGCTCCTACGGTATACAGACCCACAAAGCTATAGCCCTCGTCGGGCACGGGCGTAACCTTGAACTCGGTGTAGGAGGCGAGCTTGGCGGAATAGGTATCCGACAGGGGAGAGCCGTCCACCGTAACGCGCCCGCCCTCGGTGGTGCGGATGGTCAGGGGGAGGATGGGTCTGAATACGGCTACCAGAGTGGTGTTATGGTTGACGTTGTTCAGGGTGACGGAATAGGTGGCATCCACCGAAAGGATGTTCTGGGTGCCCTCCACCGTCCAGTAGTTGAATTCGTAGCCCTCGACGGGTACGGCGGTGAGGGTGGCGGTGGTTCCCTTGCCTTCCATATTGTAGCTTGTGAAGGTGCCGTTCACGCCCTGTACCTTGATGTAGCCCTTGGTCTGATCCTCCACCTTGACGGTCATGGAGAGGATTTCCTCAAAGACCGCCACGATGACGCAGTCGGTTTGGGGCATGATGAAGTTGGGGTTGGGGATATCATCTAAGAAGGTGTCCTGGCCATCCTTGCGCTGGTACCAGCCCTTGAAGGTATAGCCCTCGGCGGGGGTGGCGGTGACCGTAAGCAGCTCCCCTGCCTTGAGAGTGACCGAATCACCGTCCTTCACGGGATTTCCGTCCAGAGTCACGTTACCCTGTCCCTGAATGAGGAGGGTGCCTTTGTAGACCTTGATGAATCTACAGAACAGCGTGCGGTCGATCTGACCGTAGCTGACCTCTACGGTGGCCTCGTTTGCGTAGCGGGACTCGTTTCCGTCGGCGTCGATCTCGTACCAGGCATCGAAGATATAGCCCTCGGCGGGTACGGCGGTCAGGGTGATCGCCGTCTGCTCGGCGGCGTACCAATCCTTCTCGGTCAGTTCCTCACCGTTCGCGGTGAAGACGCCCGCGTCGGGATCGTCGGAAAACACTTCCAAAAGGAAGGCCTTCTCAAAGACGGCAACCAGAGTCGCCTCACGGGCGGGGACGGTGAAGGTGGCTGATCCTTCCTCGTGGAGCAGCTTCCGCTCGCCGTCGGTCTCCTCGAACCAGCCCTTGAGGATATAGCCCTCGGCGGGGTCGGCGGTGAGGGAGATGACGTTGGAGGTAGTGAGATCCTTGGTCAGGGTCTCCACCACGTCGTCGTTGTTGAAGGTAACGGCGCCCTTGCCCTCGACCCGGACCGTGATGGGGAACGCCGTGGGAGCGGGGGCTTCGGTGGGAGTCTCGGTGATGGATTCGGTGGGGGATCCTGTGGGGGCTTCGGTGGTGATATCGGCGGTGGTGTCGTTTGCGGGAGGGGCGTCTACCTGATCGCATGCGGCGATGGTGAGGAGCAGGCAGAGGGTCAAGAGGGTGACGAGAATGTGCTTGAGCTTCATGGCGTCCTCCTTTTCATGTTTGGATATGAGACCTGCAAAACGCAAGAGCCATTGATGTATTCAGCATTTAGCAGGCCAACAGGTTCTCCTTGAAACGGGCTGTACGTCTGAACTGACCATTTACGATCGCCCGATCAATCGGGTCGTATGGGTCACTCATCCAGCTTACCGCTGGCGTAGCCGATGTACTCGGCGCGACCGTTCCGTCCGTTGTACCACAGGCGATAGCTACCGTCATCATCGCGGATGACGGTGGGCTTATAGCAGGATAACTCATCCCATGAGCCGGGCGTGGGCATGACCAGGGGATTCTCGGGGACTCTCTCCCAGCCCGTGATGCCGTCCTTTGAGCGGGCGGCGCAGACGCAGGCAGTATGGATGTCCCGATAGCCGATGTAGAACATGAGGTAGCCACCCTCCTCACGGAGGACCTGGCAGGCACCGATGCGGTTCTGCTCATACTCCTTTTCAGGGTTACAGCTGAAGATGGGATTTTGGGCGTACTTCTCCCAGTGGATGCCGTCCTCCGACTCGGCGTAGCATATGACGTTGGGCTCGTATGTCTCGCCTGCGGCGTACCACATACGAAACCTGCTGTCCTCGTACATCACGAAGGGGTTCATC
>JAGAIH010000028.1 GCA_017626655.1 Clostridia bacterium
CTTCTCGTGATGACTCCCCCACCCGCTTCGCGGGAGCCCCCTCGGAGAGGGAGCCTTTTGCCCAGACCCGCGGAAATTCGTTACCCGACAAGCGATTCCTACCCGCGCCCCAAGGCTCCCTCCCCGAGGGGGCTCCGCCCGCAGGCGGTGGGGGAGTTTACCGTCATGGGCATTTTTACCCTTTCAAACAGTTCGGTAAACCCCAATTTGAAAGCGGCTCCCCAAAAAAGAAAGCCGCTTTTAAAAACATCACTTCCTCGGCACCGCGCAGGGCAGAGTTACCGTTCCGTTTTCATCGGGGAAGGGAGTCAGATCGTCCTGCCGCCAGGCGTCTCTTTGGGCCTTGTCGCGGAAATCGGGGATGGCGTAGACCTTGCCATTCTCCAGACAGCTCCGCCAGCCCAGGATGGCCACCGCCGACATACAGCACCCGCGGTAGACGTCAAAGAAGGGAGTTTTGTCATGCAGAATATACTCCACAAAATTGTATACCGTCCAGAAATCGCCGCCGCCGTGGCCCGCCTTCTCAGCCAGGTCGCCGTTTGCGGGCCAGTCGGGGGCATAGGTCTCGGAGGAGGGCTTGCCCGCGGGGGTGGTCCAGCCGTGGTAGGTTACGTTGAGATTGCTACCCAGGGTCCGTCCTGTCTCGGCGGAGCCGTTCTCACCCACCACGCGGTAGCCGCTGGGGGAGCCCATGTGGGCGCATCCCGTAAAGCGGAAGAGAGCGCCGCCGTCGGTCATACAGTTCATCATGGCGAAGGCGTCGTAGTTGTGGCGGAAGTCGTCGTACTCCTCCAGCACGTCGGAATGGACCGCGAAGGCGCTGACCTGAATCGGCATCTGCCCCGTGATGTGCATGAGGGGACCCAGAGAGTGGGTGACGTAGTAGGTCCTGGGGAGCCAGGCCCGCCAGTGATACTTGCCGGGGGTCAGAGAAGCCAGGGTCTCGCGGGTGCCCGTGTGGTTGTACTCGCCCTCGGCGTAGAGGATGCGCCCGAAATTTCCCTCGTCGGTCAGCCGCTTGGCCTCCAGCAGAGCCGCGCTGAAGGGATAGTTCTCGGCCAGCATATACTTGGCGCCGCTCTCCTCCACCGCCTCGCACAGCTCCACACATTCCTTCATGGTTGCTCCCGCGGTGCATTCGCTGAAGACGTGGATGCCCCGCCTCAGCGCTCGGATGGCGTAGGCGGCGTGCTGGTGGAAGTAGTTGCAGAGCAGAACGCCGTCGATGCCGCTGTCCAGAAGCTCGTCAAAGTCGGCGCAGACTCTGGCGTCGGGGCAGGCCTTCAGCGCCTCGGCCGCCTTGCCCTCGTCCTGATCGCAGATCGCGTGGACCGTGGCGTCCTCCAGGGCGTTAATGATGGGAATAAAGGCGCCTCCGCGCCACAGACCGAAGATACCCAGCTTGAGCTGTTTCATGGTAATGTTCCTCCGTAGACCCGACCTGCCCGTGGGCGGCTTCGGGGTGATGGCTTCATTATATACCACATTTTCCGCAATTTCAATATGCAAGGGTCACAAATTAGACCCGGGATTTTTGAGCATGATGCCTTGATGAAAACAGGAACGATCGGCGGTCGGAGTTTCAAATTTGGGCTTGTCGGTCTGACGGAACAGAGTGGAATTGGGAAGGGTGACCCTCATCCACCGCTACGCGGTCCCCCTTCCCCCGAGGGGAAGGTATTCGGCTCATGCTTTTCGTTATCTCTGAAAAGCTATTGGTATCAGTACATTTTTTGGTATCAACCAAGGAAATGGCTGACGCATTGACCTTCC
>JAGAIH010000218.1 GCA_017626655.1 Clostridia bacterium
TTCGCCAACAACAAGGGCGGAAGCGGCAAGTCCACCACCTGCGCCAACGTGGGGTACAGCATGGTCACCGAGGGCAAGAAGGTTCTGCTCATCGACGGTGATATGCAGATGAACCTCACCCTGTCCTACTTCGACGAGGAGACGGCTCTGGGCTTTGCC
This sequence comes from Clostridia bacterium, assembly GCA_017626655.1. The sequence continues at coordinate 160 of JAGAIH010000218.1, forward strand.
GAGAGCGGAGTGAATCTCCACACTGCTATCAAGCAACAAAAGGAATTGACTCCCTTTGTCCGCCATACCGCCTACGAGGGCCTGGATCTGATCCCTTCCTCCATCCTCATGAGCGGCATCGAGGTGGACCTCTTCACCATGTGGCAGAGGGAGTTCATCCTAAAGCAGGGGCTGGCTAAGATCAAGGATTCCGGCGAGTACGACTACATCCTCATCGACGCGCCGCCTACCCTGGGCTGTTGGGTCATGAACATCATGTGCGCATCCGACTACCTCATCATCCCCGTGGAGGCATCCCCCTGGGGTCTGTTCGGTCTGGCCAATCTCTTCGAGTTCTATGAGAAGCTGGAGCGCATCGCCCCCGAGCTGAAGATCATGGGCGTGGTGGTCACCAAGGCCAACGAGCGCAAGAACCAGTTCAAGCAAGCCATCGAGGTGCTGGGGGCTTTGGAGAACGTAAAGCTCTTCGACACCTACATCCGCATTGATTCCGCCATCGAGTGGTCCCAGGAGAACAGCCTGCCGGTCATGGCCTACAAGAAGACCAGCCGCGCCGCACAGGAATATCTGACACTATCCAAGGAGGTTATGGAATATGCCCATCGGTAAAGACAGCATCAAGACCCGCGTGGCTAAGGTTGCTCCCGTTGAGGAAGAGACCGCCAAGGTCGAGGCCCCCGCAGAGGTAAAGGCCGCCGCGCCTAAGAAGCCCGCCACCCGTAAGCCCGCCGCGCCCAAGGCCCCCAAGGCAGAGGGTGAGGCTGCCGCGAAGGCTCCTGCCAAAAAGCCCGCCACCAAAAAGGCTCCCGCCAAGAAGCCTGCCGCTCCCAAGGCAGAGGCTTCTGTGGTTGAGGCTCCTGTCGCAGAGACCCCCGTGGTTACGCCCACGGTGGATACCGCCGTGCTGGCCAACGTCTCCCCCGAGACCGTGGCCGCCGTCATCGGACACGACGAGAAGAAGCCTTCGGATAAGGTGCAGATTGGGCAGAAGATGCCGAGCTATCTGCTGTAAGTATAATCGAATGGAAAAGCATCGCGGAAAATTTTCCTCGATGCTTTCTTTTTGACTGCCTGAATAACTCTTGAGATGACGGAAGATTCCGTAATCCCTTGAATGCATCCCTACGGCTTATGGAACAGATATCATCCGCCTGAGTCCCTGTATCCGAATGGCACCATTGGCGTGAGTCAATGGCCGTCAGAATCACCTCTTGCATAAATTGGATTCGGATCCCGGTGTGATAATATTATATATACTGCCATAAAGCTATAACTTGTTTTCGAAACGCCATGCAATCTACGGTTGAGTCTTCGGAAAGAATGCTGCTTCTGCTCGTGGAGATCGATACGGCAAAGCCAAACAGTTCCGTCTCCAAAACTGCCGCCTTCAAAGCCCGTACCCAGCCTCACCCCCTCCGTGACAGCATTTCCTGCCGATATTTTTTTGGCGAACAGCCGGTGTCCCTTCGAAACATCCGATAAAAATAGGCGTAATCTGCAAATCTCCACTCGTAGGCTACCCGATCGGTTGTTATATTGCTGGTTGACAAGAGCAGCTTGGCTTTGTGTGTGCGCACCGTGTTAACATAGGCGTGAGGGGTGATGCCCATGGCCTCCCGAAAGATCCGAATGAGATAATTTTCGCTGAAATGAAGGGAGGAGGCTAAGTCTGCCAGCGAAGGCGGGCTTTGCAGATTCTGAGTCAGGCGGCGTATCATATGATCCACAAGCATATCCCGTTCGCTGCGCACCTGCTCGCGGAATAATCGAGTCAAGATCGCACAGAGCAACCGTCCTTGACGATCCAGGGCGCAGCCTCATTTTCGGCGAAGCGAAGCACACCGTCCGGCATCAGAAGCAGGATGACACTCGATTCCACACGGGTGATATGACGCTCACCCGGCAGGAATTGACGAAAGGCGGACAGACGGTAGGTAGGAACGGTTTGCAGGGAAATACCGATGGGCATGGCGGTCACCTCCTTATGGACTATTGCCATATCATACCTCGTTCGTTTGATTCTAACAAGGTTTATTGTAAAAATACTCCTTATAATTTGCTTTGATCTGTGATTCAATTAAGGTGACAAGATAGGAGCCCTGTTATGTCCAATTCAGTCTGTTTCTCGCCCTATCCATGCCGGCTGCCACTGCCTGTATAGCGGGCGGTACACAGGGCGGCACTGCCTCACCCTTGAAAAGGGCACCCACACACTCCGTATTGAGAAAACGGCTACCGACGTGGGCTTTGCCGAGCTGGATGCCTTTGACCGTATCCCATGTGCTCTGACCGGAGACGTGCCGAAGCAGACTGACGGGGAGTAAGCACCGGTAAACCAACGTAACACAGATATACCTGCATAGGGTTCTTTACGAGAATGACCACGGAACGTATGCCGGTATTGCAGAATATCTGAAGGGTATATTTGAAAAAGCGATCCCAAAAACTACCGCCGAGAGTAAGCAGTTGTTTACCCTCGGCGGTAATGCTTCGTATGAAAAATGTCATTGATTCTGCCGACTTCGGGGCATAAAGAAAAACCAGCCATACCTTTTGGTTTGGCGGGTTCTACTATGGTGAAGACCGCGGCGCAAGCGCCGCAGGAATCTGAACCAACCCTAGCTTCTCTCGGGGTACAAGCTGCTCTCCGCTCCCGATGGGCGCTATAGAATCGAAATCCCTTTCTCGCTGACAGCTTGCACATAGCTTCTCATCCATACTATCCTCATCAAAAACAAAAACGGACTGCTTACGCAATCCGTTTTTCCTTTTGGTGGAGATAAATACAGCAAAGTCGAATACATACGAAGAAAAGCATACCACAGAATAACAATTCAAGTGTACCCATGAAGTATATTCTTTCCATAACTGAAGCTTGGCCATCTAATACATGCTGTATTTTTGAAACCATCAGGTCGCCATAGTATTCAACATCCCAAACACGTCCACTTGGCGGAATCGCATCAGCGCTCATAGTTCCCCACAAGATAATAAATATTAATGCCACCACTACAAACAGTAGCATATAGGCATAAGTGCGAATTTGGCGTTTTTTATAGCTACAAGCCGTCATCACAATACCATGCAGGAATAAAACGACGCAGACCATCATAACAGACGTTCGACACAATCCGGTCTTATAATTAGTCAGATCTTCTGCCCTGGTTCTTGACAGCACTTCGGTTGCTTCCGGGGACAGCTCCTGAGCGGCAATACAACTCTCAGCTTTCCTCGCTTGCCACCCAACAATGGATGTATATGGGATAAATTGCATTTCAGCTAAGTCAATTCCTGCCGACTTCTCCTCAAAGGACTCATATTCTCGGTCATCAAATACACCGCATACACGGTAGTTTTCTGTTCCTACCGTAATGCTTTCTCCGATAATATCGTATGTAAA
>JAGAIH010000219.1 GCA_017626655.1 Clostridia bacterium
ATATCCTAATCTTGCAGCTTGGATCAAATAAGTTAATTGAGAATGTGCCATATATGTTTTTTCATCTCGTTGATTAAAAAAGTCAATGCTACGTTGAAGATAGGGCAAACTATCACTATAAGATAAAACAATTTGAGCGTTTCGAAGAAGAAATCCATACTCTAACAAACTCTTAAATTCTTGTTTTCTCTCTATTTCATAAAAAGTTGAGATATAACTTTTGTCAAGACCTAAAGAGCGCTCACTTAACATTTTAACCATAAGGAGTATCATTCTATATCTCAAGTTCTTTACTGTTTTGAGAAATAATTGACACTTACTAATTGCTTCTTGGTGATAATCATTGCGATTAAGAAGCATGCACATATATGTTTTCCCACATTCTGTCGTTATTTCACCCAACTCATTTAACAGTGTCAGTGCACCGCGATAAAAACCCGCTTCATAACATAGTGCAATTAATCGATAATGATATTCCGTTTCGATTTTTTCCCCCAAAGCATCAAACGCTTGTTTTATCATTAAAAATGCATCAATTTCCGATAAATTACATATTACAACTTGCTTGAATTCTTCAAGTAATGGAATCATTCGTATAGGGTCAAAATACGAATGTAGCCTAACTAACCAAATAACGGATTGCTTTTGTATATTATGATCTCTTGAAGAATTCTTTAAGTTTTCATAATAAAGCACTAAATATCGATATGCTGTCATAGCTACTGCGTTATCCAACGACATGGGTTGCGCATCTTTGATTGAAGCATGTCGTAATTTAATATGATCTAGGGTAAGCACAATTAAAGAATCAAGATCGTTTTTCCAAGATTCTGATATATAAAAATAGTCGGTTACAAAACTAATTATATCGGTGAGGGTTGACAATGCTAATTCACCATCATGCAAACAAAGAATATACAAAACCAACTTGTTTGAATAGTTTAAACTTTGAATCTTTTTTTCTATCGGATCTTCGCAATATAAAATGCCATTACCTTTACTGTCTGCTTTAGCTTGCATAATTCTATAAAGATTGCCTTTAACTACATCTTTATAAAAGCGCTCTATTTCAAGTATTTTATTTGGATCATCCGGAACTCCAAATATTGATAAAGCAAAATCAAAGGGTAGTTCGTTGATTTCTATCGTTGTATATGGGCAGTTCAAATCTGTAACGAAGCGGATCATGTCTTGCGAGTCATTATCTTTGGTTGTGTATTCAAACGCAATTACAATTTTGGGTATGTTCTGTATAATATTTTTGATAATACGAAATGATGTTGAGTCCATATTTTGCGCATTTGTTATATCCAAGACAACGGGGAATAAACGCAATGTAGACTCAATATAATCCCTTAAAACAATTATACTATCCACGCTAGTATCGTATAAGAGTCTTCTTGCTTTCAGATCAGAAAGCATGATATTTCCAATTTTCGCAATCGCCCCTGATTGCAATGTGTGTCCGCTTTGAATAATTTGATCTGAATCAATCATGGGCTGTACAACACTTTGAGAAGAATATAAGAAGCTTTCAATCGGGAACTCATCTTGCAGAGCCGTGTTTATCGCTTCTGCAATATAGTTAAGATATTGACCTTCAATAGGCGTTGTTGTATTGGTGGGAGGGGTATCAACAATAATAACATGTATGGATTGATTATTTAAAGACACCATTACCTTTTGCATAATCGCACTTTTCCCATATCCCGAATCTGCCCATATAACAATTGCGTGAGCTTTTTGATTATTAATATTCTTTTTGATAATTGCTTCGACCGTTTTTGTTTCATTGATACGATCAATTATTGCGCCGTGTTCAAAAACCACACTCATAGTATATACCCCCTAACCTAAGATAATAAATAGTTATCTTGGGTTAATACAATTATAGAAAAATCCCCGATTTTCCTCGAAACGTGGTCAATCGGGGAATTCTGTTGAAAACACAAATAAAAAACCTCACTAACTCTCCCACTCCGAGGGTGTTTAAGTTAGCGAGATTAAGCCGCAATAAGCTATACCAAATAAAGAAAAACCTTACTAATCCGTTCACAATTCGTTTTGAATTTCGAACGTTCGAATTAGTAAGGTTTGGTCGGAGTGACAGGATTCGAACCTGCGGCATCGACGTCCCAAACGTCGCGCGCTACCAACTGCGCCACACCCCGAAGTGTGAAAAATATTCGATTTTTAGGTCATTTTCCGTAAGTGGTCAAATCTGTGGTCAAAACATTTTGTCGGTGTTTTTTTGAAAAGGGTAACACCCGAAAAAGTCAATGTTTTCAAGGGTTTTCGAGCATTTGATAAATCAAGAAGCGAAAGCCGCCTGCATGCCCCCAAGCACGCGCGCTACCGAACTGCGCCACACCCCGATATGAGAACTTATATATTATAGCAGATACTTCCCTTTTTGTCAAGCCCCAACCGGAAAAGTTCCACCCGCGGGATTCTCCCGCGGGTGGTTGTTGTTGTAAAGGAGCTTGTGGTTTGGCTTACTCGCCCTTCAGCTCAATGGCCTGACCGCCCGTGAGGGTGATCATCTTGACGGCCTGGACAGAGAAGGCGTCTGCCTTGATGATGAGGGGCTTATCCAGGGTGCCGGAGGCCAGGACCTTGAGGCGGCCGACGTTTCCGTCGATCATGCCCTTGGCCTGGAGGCTGGCCAGGTCAACCGTCTCGCCTGCCTGGTATGCGGAGCTGATGAGGCCTACGTTGATGATGCCCATCTTACCGGTGCCGCCCATCTCGTCGGACTCAACCAGGAAGTGCTCGGCGACCTTATCGGTCATCATGTCATCCACGACGGTGGCGTCGACCTCTTCCACGGTCTCCACCTCCTCGGGGATCTCCTCCTCGGGAATCTCCTCGCCCACGGGGATGAACAGAGGAGCGGCGGGTGCCTCGGGCTCGGCCTCGGGCTCAACCTCAGGCTCAGGCTGGGTCTCGGGCTCGGTGGTCTCGGGCTCACCCTTAAGGCGGAGCAGGATAATGACCACGACAGCTGCGCCGGCAGCCACCAGGATCACCAGAACGATCCACCACCAGTTACCGCCGCAACCGTCCTCACCGGTCACGGGAGCGGTGTCGGTCTCGCTGTCGGGAGCGGTGGTCTCGGGGTCGGTCACATCGGGCTCGTTCGTGTCGGGATCGGTCTCTGCGGGAGTCTCGGGCTCGTTGGTCTCGGGCTCATTGGTGTCAGGCTCAACGGGATCGGTGTCGGGCTCGGGAGTCTCGGTCTCGGGCTCCTTGACGGGGGTTTCCTCGTACTGAGCGTTGACGGTCAGGTCGGAGGTAATCTTGGAGAAGTCAGCGTCCCAACCCTTGAAGGTGTAGGTGAACTCCTCGGTGGCGGCCTTGTCGGTATCGGTGGGAGCGGTGGCGCCCTTGCCGTACTCGACGGTCACGGTCTCGGTCTTGCCGTCGCCGTAGTTGAAGGTAACGGTGTAGGTTCTGACGGTCTCGGTGTACTTGGCGTAGACCTTCAGAGTGCCGGTAATGTTACTGAAATCAGCGTCCCAGCCCGCGAACTCGAAGACGGTGGACTCGGTGGGAGCCTTATCGGTGTTGGTGGGCGCCTGGGCGGCCTGACCGTACTCCACGATGAGGGGCAGGACGGTGTTGTGGCCGTAGTAGAAGTAGACGTAGTACTTACGAACGGTGGTATCAAACTGTGCGGTGTAGGTGGTATCCTCGGTAGCGACGGTGATCTCCTTGTCCCAGCCCTTGAAGGTGTAGGTGTACTGGGCGTCAGCGGCCTTGGAGGGGGTACCGTTGGGGAACGCGGGGGTCTCACCGCGCTTGACTACAACGGTCACGTCGGCCTGACCGTCCACCTTGAAGGTGATGGTCACTTCATCGGCGGAGGTCTCGAAGACGGCAGTGTAGGTCACGTCACCGGTGACAGCCACGAGCTCCTTGTCCCAACCCTTGAAAATGTAGGAATAGCCGTCAGCGGCGGGCTTGGAGGGGGTGCTGCCGAAGCTGGGAACGGTACCGTAAGGCACCTTGGCAGTGGTCTGCTTGCCGTCCACGACCCAGGTCACGGTGTACTCGTTGACGGTCTCGGTGTACTGGGCGGTGTAGGTAGCATCACCCTCAACGGCGGCAGGGGTCTTGTCCCAACCGGTGAAGGTGTAGGTGTACTGGGCATCGGCGGTCTTATCGGTGGAACCCTTAAAGGAGGGGGTCTCACCGTACTTGTAGGTCTCGGTGGTGGTCACGCCGTCCACGATCCAGGTCACGGTGTACTCGTTGACGGTGGAGTCGTACCGGG
>JAGAIH010000220.1 GCA_017626655.1 Clostridia bacterium
CAATGCGTCAAACAGTTCGCTAAACGGCAATTTCCCCGCAAAAAAACACCGACGGTGTAGGCGCCGTCGGTGTTTTCGTTCACGATTCACTTGATCTTACAGACCATCACCAAAGCGTCCTCGGTGGGCTTGGCGTAGAATCCCTTCCGTCGGCCCATCTCCACAAAGCCCGCCTTCTTGTACAGCTCGATGGCGGCGGTGTTGGAGACCCGCACCTCCAGGGAGACCGACTCCAGCCTGGCATCCTTGGCGTGGCGAAGCAGAGCGCGGGTGATGGCGGCACCGTAGCCCTTCCGTCGGTGGTCGGGGTGGACGGCGATGTTGGTGATCTGCCCCTCGTCCACCGTGATGAGCATACCGCCGTAAGCGGCCACGGCAGGCTCACTGCCGGGAGCGGCAGGGACGGTGAGCAGGTAGCCCACGCCGATGCCCTCGTTGGTGAGCAGCTCCAGGCTGGAGGCGCTCCAGGGGGAGGAGAAGCAGAGCTTTTCCAGCTCGGCGGCCCCGTTCAGATGGGCGGGGGTCTTTTGCATACGGATGGGATGAAGCTTGGGTCTTTTGAGCATTGCGCCCTCGTGCATATCGGTCATGGGAAGCTCCTTTCGGGGTCAGTCGGTAAAGCCCATGGACTCGTGGATCTCGTCTCCCACGGGAATGAAAACGTCCTCAAAGGCCGATCGCAGGAAGTAGCGACCCTGGCTCACACCGTCGATCATCACGTCCTCGGCGTACTCTACGTAGGTCAAGGAGTAGTAGAAGCCGGGGTACTGAGGGGACTCAAAGCGGACCTTATAGCTCCGCCGGGGGCTGGCGGCGGGGTAGGGAAGGCTCTCCCCCGTGGTGAAATCATGGACGATGGCGGCGATGATCACGGTGTCGTCCAGCTTGTGGATCTCACGGACGGTGTCCGAGCTGTCCACGCAGATACGCAGGACGGTGGGGGCCATCTCCAGGAGGGTGGGCATGGTGTAGCCCTCGGCGTAGACGATATTGAAGTCCTCGGTGGCCAGCATCTCGGTGGGATCCATGCCGGGGACGGTGTAGAGGGCGTAGGATTCCTTGTCGGTGACGGCCAGCTTGCCGTACTCCTTGACCAGGGCGGTGGCCTCGTAGACCGTGGAGGCGTGGCTGTAGGAGATCTTGTGCTGATCGTCGTAGAGACCGTTCTCCCCGGGCTTCAGGGTGGCCTTACAGGAGGCCAGAGACAGGGCGCAGAGCAGGGCGGCGAGGGAAACCAAAATGGTCTTGCGGATGAATGAGGCTTTCATGGGATGTCCTTTCTTTTCGGATCAGTAGCCAAAGACGCCCGAGAGGGAGTCGTCGTCCTCGATCCAGTCCTGAACGTCGATGACGCGGTATTCGGTGGGGGTGTCGCGGATGACCACCTTGGCGATGCCCGCGTTGAGGATCATGCGCTTGCACATCATACAGCTGTTGGTGCCCGCTACCAGGGAGCCGTCCTTGGGGTCGGTGCAGACCATGTAGAGGGTCCCTCCCAGCATCTGGTCGCGGGAGGCGTTGATGATGGCGTTGGCCTCGGAGTGGACCGAGCGGCACATCTCGTAGCGCTCGCCGCGGGGGATGTTTAGCTTATCCCGCATACAGTAGGCCAGATCGATGCAGTTTTTGCGGCCTCTGGGGGCGCCGTTGTAGCCCGTGGACAGGATGACGTCGTTCTTGACGATGATGGCGCCGTAGCGCTTCCGCATACAGGTACAGCGCTCGGCCACGGTCTGGGCGATATCGAGGTAGTAGTTCTCCTTGGAAACACGAGGGGACATAGGAACCTCCGAAATGTGTATTTGGGTGTGCATATATCTTCAATATACCATTATACCATAGATTCGTGAACAAATCAAGCATATTGGGGGAGAATTTTTGCTTCAACGTAAATTTGGGTGTAACTATTCAGCCAATATTTCAAATTGGGGGTTGTCGGGCTGACGGAACAGAGTAGAATTGGGTAGGGTGACTACTCATCCGTCACGCTTCGCGTGCCACCTTCCCTCACAAGGGAAGGCTTTCGTGGTATGCTTTTCGTTTTC
>JAGAIH010000004.1 GCA_017626655.1 Clostridia bacterium
ATCATTGCGCCTGCGGCGCCGTCCGCAGCGCACATCGTTTGCGGTTGATCGGAACGATAAACCGCAATTTGAACCCCTTGCCCCTATTATACCTCACTCCCCCCGCATCCTTTGTCGCACTCCGTAGCGCGCCTTTTGGAATCGGTTGACAGATTCCCACTCCGAAAACCCGAAAATTCACAATTTCCGCTTGCATATCGGTGGAAAGTCGTGTATAATGGGAACAGACAACAAAAAACGCCGCGGCGGACCGGGATACCCCATCCTATGCGGCGGCAAAAGGAGATATACCGTGAAGATCCGAATCGTGCTGACAGCGGCCCTGCTCGCCCTGACCGCGCTCCTCTCCGCCTGCGGAGACAAGGAGCCTGATCCCAATGACCGCGAGACCTTCCCCGAGGAGACCTACGTAGAGGCCGCCGACGCTGCCCTGTCCCTCCGCGCCGATCTGAAAACTGCCGATTACCCCGAGGGGACCGTTGCGGGAGATTGGCTGACCCTCTGCAACGCTCCCGACCGCAACGATCAGTTCGACGTCTACACCCTGCGCCACGAATCCGTGAATGGGGACAAGACCACCTTCACCTACATGATCTACTACCCCCACGGCGGCGAGTCCCTGGCCCCTGCTTCCGAGGTGCTGGAGGGGGAGAGCGGCTTCGTGGTCAACCTGACCTACCAGGCGGGCGGATCCACCGAGGGCTACAGCCTCTGCGCCCTGACGGTCACCTTGCCTACCGACAAGGCCCCCCGCCTGCGTCTGCTCTATGACGGCGGGGTGCTGGGACAGATGGCTACGGTCTCGGACGAGGAGATCGGGGCGTGACACCGCGCTATAAGAGAAAGGATACCCCATTTTTGAGGTATCCTTTTTCCTTTGTTCGATCAGCACCCGCAGACCTCGCTCTTCCCCATGGAGGCCTCGATACGCAGGAGGCGATTGTACTTGGCTACCCGCTCGGTGCGGCAGGGGGCTCCCGACTTGATAAGAGGCGCTCCCGTGGCCACGGCGATGTCGGCGATGGTGGTGTCCTCGGTCTCCCCCGAGCGATGGGAGAGGATGAAGGAGTAGCCCGCTTCCTTAGCCACGCGGATGACCTCCAGAGTCTCGGTCAGGGTGCCGATCTGGTTGGGCTTGATGAGGATGGAATTCCCCGCACCAGCGGCAATGCCCTCCTTGAGCCGCGCCGTGTTGGTGACGAAGAGATCGTCCCCCACCAGCTTGACTCGGCCCCCAAGCCGCGCCGTCATTTCCGCCCAGCCCTTGAAGTCGGACTGATCCAGTCCGTCCTCAATGGAGAGGATGGGGAAGCGGTCGCAGAACCCCGCCCACTTCTCAATGAGGGCGGATCGGGTCAGGGTCTCGCCGCACTTGGGGAGGGTGTAGATCTCGTTTCGATCGGTGTGGCCGCTCCCGCCGTCACGGCTCCCCGCGTACCACTCCGAGGCCGCCGCATCCAGGGAGATCTTCACGCGGTCGGTGTCGTACCCCGCCTCCTCAATGGCGCGGACCAGGTACGCCATGGCCGCCTCGTCCGACCCCAGGTCGGGAGCGAAGCCCCCCTCGTCTCCCACGGCCGTGGAGTGTCCGTCAGCCTTCAAAAGTCTCCCCAGGGTGTGGTAGATCTCGCTCCCCCAGCGCAGAGCCTCGGCGAAGGTGGGCGCGCCCACGGGGACGATCATGAATTCCTGGATGTCCATGTTGTTGGAGGCGTGAGCGCCTCCGTTGAGGATGTTCATCATGGGGACGGGAAGGCGGTGGGTGTCTACCCCGCCCAGGTAGCGGTAGAGGGGGAGACGGTACCAGTTGGCCGCCGCTCTGGCCGTGGCCAGGGAGACCGCCAGGGTGGCGTTGGCCCCCAGCCTGGACTTGTTCTCGGTGCCGTCCAGGCGGAGGATGGCGCGGTCCACCTCGGCCTGCTCCGAGGCGTAGGTCCCCGAAAGAGCGGGGGAGAGGATATCGCAGATGTTGGCTACCGCCTCGCGGACCCCCTTACCGCCAAAGCGGGCAGGGTCGCCGTCCCGCAGCTCGTGGGCCTCGTATATGCCCGTGGACGCGCCCGAGGGGACCGAAGCCACGCCAACAGTGCCGTCGGTCAGCACCACGGTGGCCTCCACGGTGGGATTGCCGCGGGAATCGAGGATCTCGCGGCCGCAGCATTTCAGGATCTGGGGTTTGGACATGGAATCTACCTGCCTTTCGAGGATTGATATGGATAGTATGCGCCTTGGTGTGAAGCCCCATACAGGGATATAGGTATAGAATACCACATTTTCGCGGTCTTGTCAACCGTTTTACGAACACTTATCTCCCCTTAGTTGGTTGACAGAAGCGCTTCCGTATGGTATAATGAGGTCAGAAAAGAACCCCACAGAAAGGAGCCTGCCGTGATCTATCTGGAATCCTTCCGTCTGGCTACCGAGAGCGACGAGACGGACTACATACTGGACGCCCGCAAGTCCTACAAGCTGGATATGTCCTGCCACGATATGAACAATTCCTACCCCTTCAAGATCTTTCCCTTCAAGTACCTGTCGCGGCTGGACTTCGCCCCCATTACCCTCCTGTACGGCGGCAACGGCTCGGGAAAGTCCACCCTCCTCAACATCATCGCCCAGAAGCTGAAGCTCCACCGCACCTCCCCCTACAGCCGCACCCCCTTCTTTGAGGACTACCTCGCCTACTGCCGCGCCGAGCTGTACCGCGAGAAGAATCCCCCCGAGGGGAGCTGTATCATCACCAGCGACGACGTTTTCGACTATATGCTCAACTTCCGCACCCTCAACGCGGGGGTGGATCGGGACCGAGAGGCCTTGATCGAGGAGTGGCGGGACCTGCGAAGGGGTGGCTTCCAGATGCGCTCCCTGGAGGACTTTGAGGAACTGCAAAAGCGCCGTGAGGCCTGGAGCAGTACCCGCTCTGAGTACACCGCCCGCCGCCTGCCCAAGAATCTCCCCGGCCAGTCCAACGGCGAGAACGCCTACGGCTACTTCGCCGAGAAGATCCGCGGGGACGCTCTCTACCTTTTGGACGAGCCAGAGAACAGCCTCTCCGCCGAGCGCCAGACCGAGCTGGCCGCCTTCCTGGAGGACAGCGCCCGCTTCTACGGCTGTCAGTTCATCATCTCCACCCACTCCCCCTTCCTCCTGGCCATGAAGGGCGCCAGGATCTACGACCTGGATGAGATCCCCGTGACCGTGAAGAAGTGGACCGAGCTTTCCAACGTGCGGCGCTACCATGAGTTCTTCGAGGCCCACAGGGAGGAGTTTGAGTGATGGCTGTGAACAGGATCGAGATCAGGGATCGGTATATATCCGCAGACCTCTCCGTCAAGAGCTTCTTCATTGACGGCCGCCCGCTGAGCGCGTACATCAATGAGTGGATCGCTCCTCCCAATGGCTTAGCGGTATCCATCTCCCCGACGGAGGACCTGGCGATCTGCTGGACGGCGGATTACGATTTCAAGGGCGACGCCGATTTCATGCGGTTTGTTCTCGGCCGGGATCACGCGGTCACCCCGATCCTCAGCTGTCCCGATGACTTTGATTTTTCTTGCATCGTCATCGTCGCGGAGGTTATCAAGCAGAAGGATACCGTGATCTGGAAGCGTATCGGCAGAGTGGATCATTCCGCCGAGTCCTTTGAGCGGGAAAAAGCAAGCGGGATTTTGTGCGTGGAGGCCTACACCGAGGAGGACCGCGCCCGCTATGGCGACAACATCGCACTGGAGAAGGTGGACAGCCCGATGTGGCGTCAGTGGATCGGTGAGCACTGGGATGAGGAGCTGTATCGCAGACGGATCAACTATACGTTTCCCTACTACCAGAACGAAAAGAATATCGAGTGGTTTGCCGCCTGTCATTTTGTGTTTGACAGGTGGGAATACGACGCTCTGGTGAAGAGCTGTTATGAATAAGAGATCCCCGGCGGACGTTTTGGGCCTGTCGGGGATCTTCATTCCTGCGGGATCACCGCCGAGCTATAACAGGTTTTGGATCTCCAGCCTCTCCAGCCGTCCGATATCCTCCACCAGATCCATCAAAAGCGCCAGGCTCTCCCCATACTGAAATACGTCCCCCGCCCTCGCGGCGGCCTCCAGACCGTACAGAGTCTCCGTGACCTTGTCTATGACCGCGTAGCTGACCGAAAGCTCCAGCAGGGACTCCTTGGCTGTCAGGAATTCCCGAATCGACGCGATCTCCTCGGGCGTCGCCACGGGGTCGGGGGTGTCGGGGAGGCCCTCGACCCGTTCCGTCAGCGCCTCCACCGTGTTCCCCACGAAAACGGCGTTGATGATGACCAGGACAACCACCGCGGCCAGTACCGCCCCCCCGATGACACACCCCCTCATGCCGCCTCCCGGGGGTACAGCGCCACCCGCCCTCCGTCGTCGGCCAAGAGGAGGAACACCTCCGACAGATCGGTTTTCCGTTTGGTCAGCTCCCGAAAGAGCCGCCCCTCGTCCCACCCCGCCATGGCCAGGTTAAGGCGGTTGATCTTACCGTCGCAGACCAAAAGGTGCATCATCCCCGATTCGGCAGGCTCCAGCCCCAGATCCGCCGCCGTGGCCTCCCTCTGCGCCGCCTTCTTGACGACGCTGATCTGACCGTTGGGCTCCAGGATGGCGTAGTCCACCTCGGCTATGTCGGTGACGTCCTTCTGCCGAAGCTGGGACAAAAGCTCCTCCGCCGAGATCCGCACCGAGCGCATGACGGCGCGGTCGGGCTTGCCGTGGCGCACCAGAATGGCGGGGCGCACCGACAGGACTCTCTTGAGAGAGGGAAGCTTCAGAAGCACCCCCGACAGCACCACCTCCAGGGAGGTCAGGGTCAGGATGGGGATGAGGGCGTGGGACAGGGGGAGGTCGGTGTTGGTGATGGGGAGGGTGGCGATATCCGAGAGGAGCAGAGTGGTGACGAGATCCGAGATCTCCAGCTCCCCCATCTGTCGCTTACCCATGAAGCGCATGGTGCCGATGAGAGCGATATAGACGATGAGGGTGCGGATGAGGATGGTGACCATAAAAAACCTCCGTTGGGAAACTCTGTGAGAGAGTATGCCCCAACGGAGGGTGTTTTATTTGATGAGGGGGGACGGATCAGCCAACCTTCAGCACATCCTCCAGGGCGTAGCACTCCATGAAGGCGGAGCCCGAGATGACGCAGGGCGCTTCGGGGAGACGGAGGTCGGTGAGGTGACCACACCAGGCAAAGGCGCAGTCCTCGATGACACGGAGGGAGGTGGGGAGGGTCAGCACGCGGAGGGACTTGCAGGCCGAGAAGGCAGCGGTGCGGATGGCCGACAGGGTGGCGGGGAGGTGGATATGCTCCAGAGCGGCACAGCCCTCGAAGAGGGAAGGAGCCAGCTCGGACATGCCCTCGGGAAGCACCACGGAGCGCAGGCGGGTGCAATGGGCGAAGGCGTGGTGGCCCAGGTCGGTCAGGTGGCTCATGCGGCCGAAGCGCAGGACCGTGAGACGCTCACAGCCCAGGAAGGCGCGGACACCCACCGAGGCGAGACGGCTCTCGGAGGAGGCGCGGATATCCAGCAGATTCACGCAGAAGGCGAAGGCGCGGACGCCGATGGACTCCACCGAGTCGGGCAGGGTCACGGCCCGCAGGGAGGAGCGGTTCGAAAAGGCGCGGTCACCGATGGCCACCACGGTACGGCCGTCGGGAGCGGTACCGGGGATGAGGAGGGAAACAGGCTCGCTGCCCTCGTAGCCGGTGACGGCGCAGGTGGTCTCGGAGAGGGGCGCGTAGGTAAAGAGGCGGGCGTACTCGGCCATATCAATTCCACAGGTGAGGATGTAATTGGACTTCGTCATGATGTACCTTCCTTTCGGATGAGGAGCGGTTTTTCCCGCCTCCTCGTCGAACCGTCTTGATTCCCGACGGCGCTTTGTGTTTCTCGACGGCGGGGGCGCGCCGTCGGCTCTCTTTTGCTTGTGTCACCATTATACCATACGAAATGTGTGTATTGCAATAACAAAATGTAAACAAAAAGAAAACAAACACGAAAAACGCACCAAAAAGAGAACAAAAATGGATGCAGAACAAAATTAATTCGACTAAAACAGGATAAATAATACCAAAACAGGAAGAGAAACGACAATCCGCGACCCCGCCCGACGGCGATTGACAGCCAAAAATCGCGGGCAAATCCGCTATGGCGGATCAAGTCCCGCTAAAAATATTCGGACAAAATCACGATACCCTATTGCAAAAAAACCCACTATTTGTTATAATGAAAAAGGATAGCGACCGCTGTCCTTTCATCAGAAAATTTATATCCCGTTTTTCAGAGAGGAGAAAAATTATGGATAAGAAGCAAATCATTTCGTCCTTCGCCTCCCCCTCGGTGGAGTATCGCGGCAAGCCCTTCTGGTCCTGGAACGGCGAGCTTCGCGGCGAGGAGCTGGTGCGTCAGGCCCACGTCATGAAGGAGATGGGTCTGGGCGGTTACTTCATGCACTCCCGCGCGGGACTCATCACCGAGTACCTGGGGGATGAGTGGTTCGACCTCATCAACGAGGTGGCCGATGCCGCTGAGGAGGACGGCATGGAGGCCTGGCTCTACGACGAGGATCGTTGGCCCTCGGGCTCTGCCGGCGGTAAGGTCACCGTGGACCCCCAGTACCGCATGAAGTCTCTCTACGTCTACGAGTCCGCTCCCGACAAGGTGGACTGGAACGACGAGTCCTTCGCCCTGTACGTGGCCAAGCTGGACGGTCTCAACCTTTATACTTATAAGGAGCTGGACACCGCCTCCGTCGCCTGTTGTAAGTGCGCTCAGCGCGCCGTGAAGGCCGCTATCGAGGAGCTGGCCGAGGCCGCCGCAAACGACCCCGGCGAGTGGAAGGCTCTCCGCTTCGCCATCGTGCCCGACGAGCCCAACTCCAACTATAACGGCACCACCTACATCGACACCATGAGCCGCAAGGCCACCGATAAGTTCATCGAGATGACCCACGAGGAGTACGCCAAGCGTTGCGGCGACCGCCTGGGCAGGAGCATCAAGGGCATCTTCACCGACGAGCCCCACCGTGGCCACTGCTTCGACAACCGCCGCGAGCACGACGGCGTCATGTCCTGTGCCACCGCCTGGACCGACGATATCTTCGAGGAGTTCGAGACCCGCTACGGCTTCGCCTGCCGTCCCATCCTCCCCGAGCTGTTCTACCACAAGAATGGCGAGATCGTGGCCCCCGTCAAGCTCCATTACATCGACCTGGCCAACGCCCTGTTCCTGGAGCGCTTCGCCAAGCCTCTGAACGACTGGTGCAACGACCACGGTATCCAGTTCACGGGCCACGTCCTCCACGAGGACAGCCTCATGAACCAGACCGTCCCCAACGGCTCCCTCATGCGCTTCTACGAGTACATGGGCTACCCCGG
>JAGAIH010000221.1 GCA_017626655.1 Clostridia bacterium
GGGGCTCCCGCGAAGCGGGTGGGGGAGTCATCACGAGAAGTGAGGCACTCTTTTCTGTCAGACCGCTAAACCCCAATTTGGACATTTTGCAATCACTTATCATGACTCTCCCGAAAGGAGACCCCCACGATGAAAAAGCTGTTTTTCCTGGTGTTCGTCGGCCTGCTGGCCCTCATCCTCTGTGCCTGCGTGAGGAGTGATACCCCGCCGACACCACCGCCGAGGAGGTGACTCCCGCTCCCACCGAGCCGCCTACCGAGGCCCCCACGGAGCCTCCCACCGAGCCCCCCGTCACCGAGCCGGAGGAAATGACCATGGAACCCAAGACCACCCTGACCGTCATTGCCGACGGTAAGACCGACTACACCGTCGTGGCCCCCGCCGCCGTGCAGGAGGGCAACGCCGAGGATCTTGCCTACATGACCCGCGTCATGGATGCCAAGTTCGGCACCCATCCCGCCGTGACCGAGAGAGGCTCGGACAAGGTCATTCTTCTGGCCTACACCGAGAGCGACTCTTCCCTGGATTGGTCCCTGACCGTGGACGAGGCGAGCGGCAACATCCGCATCGAGGCGGGCGGCACCGTGGCCATGTCCCGCGCCATCCAGACCTTCATCACCCAGCATCTCGCCCGCTCCGAGGGGAACCTCCTGGTGGACGCGGCGGGTGACTATGCCTACTCCTACGCCGAGGACAAGATCGACAACAGCTCCCTCCTCTCCTACGAGGGCGGGGACAAGACGGTCATGGCTCCCTCGGACGACGACGGTAAGCTCACCTCCCCCGCCTGGCTGGACAGCGCCGTCATGGTGGAGCTTCGCATCGACACCGCCTCCATCGGCGGTACCTTCAAGGATTCCTACGACCTCATCGACTTCTACGCCGAGGCGGGCGTCAACGTCCTGTGGCTCTCCCCCGTCTACGAGCGGGGCGCGGGCGGTAACGGCTACGGCAACATCGGCCTCCACCGCATCGAGCCTTGGCTGACGGGTACTCAGGATCAGACCGAGGGCTGGAACGAGCTGAAAAAGTTCGTGGACTACGCCCACTCCAAAGGTGTCTACATCCTTTTGG
Source organism: Clostridia bacterium (assembly GCA_017626655.1). The sequence goes on from JAGAIH010000221.1 coordinate 1,075, forward strand.
ACATCATCACCTGGGGCACCATGTACGCCTCTCCCCTGATCGAGGAGCATCCCGATTGGTACAACGGCGAGGCCTGGGGCAACGCCGCCTTCAACTGGAGCAACCCCGAGTTCAAGGAGTGGTTTATCTCCACCGCCGTGGCCAACATCGAAAAGACGGGAGCCGACGGCTACCGCTGTGACTGCGAGCCCTTCACCGCAGGCTATGCTGTCTACACCGAGATCCGCAAGCGTCTCAACGATAAGGGCATCTACCCCCTCATCATGTCCGAGGAGGGAGGCCACCGCCAGGCCGCCTTCGACTGCGAGCAGGACGGCGTGCTGAAGTATTCCGACATGACCCGCGGCCAGCTCTACCAGAACCCCGTCAACTTCTTCGTGGACGGCTACCTGGACATTGTGGACGCCACCCAAACCGGCCGCGGCCTGGGCGGTCCCACCTTCGTCAACAACC
>JAGAIH010000222.1 GCA_017626655.1 Clostridia bacterium
CTCCATGCTCTCGCGGATGGCGGTGCCGGCGGTGATGACGTCCTCGATGATGACGATCTCCTCACCGGGGGTGGGGACGTAGCCTACGAAGGTACCGCCCTCGCCGTGATCCTTGACCTCCTTGCGGTTGAAGAAGAAGGGGACGTTCAGACCGTTCTTGGACAGGGCCACAGCGGCGGACACCGACAGGGAGATGCCCTTGTAGGCAGGACCGTAGAGGACGGCCTGCTTGGCGCCCAGCTTCTCAAAGTAAGCCTTGGCGTAGAACTCACCCAGACGGGCGATGTCGTTACCGGTCTTGATCATACCGGCGTTGATGAAGTAGGGGATCTTGCGGCCGCTCTTGGCGGTGAAGTCACCGAACTTCAGAACGCCTGCGGATTGCAGGAACTCGATAAATTCTCTCTTGTAGCTTTCCATTTTGCTATATCTCCTTGGTGTTTATTAATCGCAGAACTCGGCCACGCAGCGCTGATATGCGGCCACGGGATCGGCGGCGGCGGTGATGGGACGGCCCACCACGATGTAGTCGGAGCCAACCTTCTTGGCCTCCTCGGGGGTCATGACGCGCTTCTGGTCGCCCTTGTCGCCGTCAGCGAAACGGACACCGGGGGTCACGGTCACAAAGCCCTCGCCGCAACGCTCGTGGACCTTACCTGCCTCCAGGGGAGAGCAGACCACGCCGTCCAGACCGGCGATCTTGGCGTTGTGGGCGTAGTGCATGACCACGTCGACCACGGGATGGTCGATGAGCAGGTCGTTCGTCATATGCTCCTGGTCGGTGGAGGTGAGCTGGGTCACGGCGATCAGGATGGGGCGAGTACCGTCGGGACGGGTCAGGCCCTCCAGCGCGGCCTCCATCATGGGGATGGTACCGCCGGCGTGGAGGTTGGTCATGTCCACGTCCAGGCGGGAGAGGACGGCCATGGACTTCTTGACGGTGTTGGGGATATCGTGGAGCTTGAGGTCGAGGAAGATCTTGTGGCCGCGAGCCTTGATCTCACGGACGATGGCGGGGCCCTCGGCGTAGTAGAGCTCCATGCCGATCTTCACGAAGGGCTTTCTGTCCAGGCCCTCGAAGAGATCGAGGAATGCGAATACCTTTTCTGCGCTGTCAAAATCGCAGGCTACGATGACGTCTTTTCCCATTTTTGGTTTCTCCTTATATATACAGTTATTTTTTACTTTGTCGGTGGGTCTTACTTACAGGTATGCTCCGCCCAGTAAGCCGCCATCTCCACCCAGCGGGCGATCATGGGATCGTTCCAGTTGGGGTTGCCCATGTCGGTGATGGCGTTGCCCAGAGCGCAGCCGTGCTGGGCGTGGGGGAAGATGTGGATCTCGTAGGGGACTCCCGCATTGGCGTAGGCCATGGCGAAGTCCAACGAGTTGCGGGCATCCACCAGCTCGTCGTCGGCGCTGTGGACGATGAACACGGGGGAGCTGTCGGCACTCACGTGCTGATCCACGCTGACGTAATCCGTCTCTTCCTTGGTGGGGTCGTCCTTGCAGAGCAGATTCTTGATGCTGAAGCCGTGTCCCTTCATGCTGATGACGGGGTAGATGGGCATGATGCCCCGGGGCTTGTTGTAGCCGTAGGGGATATCCAAGCCCTCGGTGGCCTCGGGTCTGTTCCAGAATACGCCCGCACAGGCGGTCAGATGGCCGCCCGCAGAAAAGCCCGTGACGAAGAGCTGGTCGGGGTCGATGCCGTACTTGTCCGCGTTGTCCTTGATGTGCTTGATCGCCATAGTGGTCTCGCGGAGCTGGGCGGGGTAGGGCTCCTTGCGCCCCACGGTGTAGTGGAGCACGAAGCCGTTGTAGCCATAGGGCATGAAGGCCATGGCGATGGGCTCGCCCTCGCGGTCGGCGCAGACGCCGCCGTAGCCGCCGCCGGGGATCACCAGGATGGCTCTCCGCTTCTTGGCGCCCACAGGCTCGGCAATATAGGTCTCCAGGAATACGTCGGGGTGTCCTTCGCGGAGGTAGATCTTATCGTAGGTCATGCTATCACCTCACGCCTGACCGATGATGTCGGTCAGATTCTGAATGCGGTACTTCTCCATGACGCGGGGCAGATCGTTGATAATATCACGGCAAGCGAAGGGGTTGACCAGATTGGCCGCGCCCACCTCGACGGCAGTCGCACCCGCCAGCATCAGCTCGATGACGTCCTCGACGGAGGATACGCCGCCCATGCCCACCACGGGGATCTTCACGGCGTGGGCCACCTGGTAGACCATACGCACCGCCACGGGGAAGATGGCGGGGCCCGAGAAGCCGCCCATCTTGTTGGCAATCACGGGCTTGCGGGTGTTCAGGTTGATCCGCATACCCAGAAGGGTGTTGATGAGGCTGATGCCGTCAGCACCCGCCTCCTCGCAGGCCTTGGCGATGGAGACGATATCGGTGACGTTGGGAGAAAGCTTGATAATAACGGGCTTTTTGGTCACGGCCTTGACCGCGCGGGTCACAGCCGCCGCGGCCTCGGGCTGGGTGCCGAAGCTCATGCCGCCGCCGTGGACGTTGGGGCAGGAGACGTTGACCTCCAGCCAACCTACCTGATCCTCCTTGTCCAAAAGCTCACAGGTGTAGGCGTAGTCCTCGATGGCAAAGCCGCTGACGTTGGCCATGACGGGCTTGTGGAAGCACTTGGCCAGGCGGGGCAGCTCCTCGGAGATGACCTTCTCCACGCCGGGGTTCTGAAGCCCCACGGCGTTGATCATGCCCGCGTAGCACTCGGCGATGCGGGGAGTGGGGTTGCCAAAGCGGGGATCCTTGGTGGTACCCTTGAAGGAGAAGGTACCCAGGCAGTTGATATCGTATAGCTCGGCAAACTCGTAGCCGAAGCCGAAGGTGCCGCTGGCGGGGATGATGGGGTTATCCATCTCGATGCCGCAGAGGGTCACTTTGGTGTTTACGCTTCCCATATGATGTCCTCCTTTGTCAGCACGGGACCTTCCTTGCAGATGCGCTTGTTGCCCGTGACGGTCTTGCAGGAGCAGCCCATGCAGGCGCCGA
>JAGAIH010000223.1 GCA_017626655.1 Clostridia bacterium
ACCTCAAGAACCTTGAAGTGCAGCTCCCCTGCGGGAGCGGTGACGGTGACCTTATCCCCTGCCTTCTTACCCATGAGGGCGCGGCCGATGGGGGACTGGTCGGAGATCTTCTGCTCCAGAGGATCGGCCTGGTTGGAGCCCACGATGCTGTAGGTGACCTCCTCCTCAAAGTCCTCGTCGTAGAGCTTGACCACCGAGCCGAGGCTGATGGCGCGGACGTCCATGTTGGTCTCGTCGATGATCTCGGCGTTCTCAATCAGGGCCTCCAGCTCCTGGATGCGGGCCTCGACCTTGGCCTGCTCGTTTCTGGCCTCGTCGTACTCGGCGTTCTCGGAAAGGTCACCGAAGCCGCGGGCGACGGCGATCTGCTCCTTGATCTCCTCGCGTCTGGTCAGCTTTAAGTATTTCAGCTCGTCAACCAGGTCCTGATAGCCCTGCTTGGTATACATTTGCTTGATGTTCTCTGCCATGGTAGTTGGTCTCCTTTGATGGAAAAATGGTAAAATATGTGGGGATATTTCCCCGAATACGCCCTTTCGGAGCGGGCCAAAGCCCGCTCCGACGGGATCATTTCATTGCGTCAACCGCCGCCGCCAGCTGGTTATCCAGGTTGTCGGGGAGGAGGTTGATGTTGTACTTCTGCGCCTCCTCGGACAGCTCGACCTGCACGTGGGGGGTGATACCCACGCCGTCGTAGTAGTCGCCCTTGGGGGAGGAGTAGTAGAAGGTGGTGAGCTTCAGACCGCCGTCGTAGCCGTAGCGGGACAGGGAGTAGGTGGTCTGACCGCAGCCCTTGCCGTAGGTGGTGGTACCCACGATGGTGCCCAGCTCGTAGTCGCGGATGTTGGAGGTGAACAGCTCGGCGGCGGAGGCGGAATACTCGTTGACCAGCACCGAGATCTTGAGGTCGCGGTACTTGCCGATGTCCTTGGCGGTGAGCTGGCCCGTGCCGCACATGAGGTTGCCGGCTCTGTTCAAGGTCACGCTGTCGCTGGTCTCCTTGCCTGCGGCGTTCTTGGTGGTAATGATGACGTCGTCCTCTTGCAGGAAGTAGACCAGCACGTCCTCCACCGAGGAGAGCAGACCGCCGGGGTTGCCGCGGAGATCCAGGACGAAGGACTGACAGCCCTCGGCCTTCAGGGCCTCCACCGCCTCCACGAACTGGTCGCGGGTGGTGTTATCGAAGCCCGTGATGCGGATGACGCCCACGGTCTCATCCTCGCCGTAGTGGCGGAAGACCACCGAGCGGGTGGTGAACTTCTCTCGGATGGCGGAGATCTCCACCTCCTCGTAGGGCACGCCCTCCTCGGAGCCTGCGGGACGGCGCAGGACGGTGAAGGCGCACTCGGTTCCCTCCTCGCCCTTCATGCGGTTGAGCGCCTCGGTATAGCCCACCGAATGGACGGTGATCTTATCCGCGCCCTTGCCGATATACATGATGTGGTCGCCGGGAAGGACACCCGCGGCCTCGGCGGGGGAGTCGGGGTAGACGTTGGCGATGGTGATGACCTGGTAGTCCACGCCGTTCAGATTGAGAATGCCGTTGACCACGCTGACGCCGATGCCGCACATCTCGCCGTTATTGGAGGCGTTCTGGTCGGCCAGCTCCTCGGCGGTGAAATACTCGGCGTAGACGTCACCCGTAGCGGCGACGTAGCCCTTCAGCACTCCCGCGATCAAGGCCTCGTCGTCCAGGTCCAGCACGGTGGCGGAGCGGAACAGACGGTCAATGACCTCGATCTGATCGAACATGCCCTCCTCGTTCTCACCCTGTCCGGGGGTGACCGTGGTGGGGGCGTTGCTCTTCATATAGGAGGTGGTCAGGGAGAAGGTCAGCAGTACGGCCAGCACCACCGAGACGATGACGGTGGAGATGGCGGCGGTCAGGCTGATCTTTTTGCCCTTTTCGGGGGCGGCTTGGGGAGGTGTCGCCCCTTGCTTGGGCGGAGCCTCGGTGTAGCCCGCGTTCGAGGCGGAAGGCGTGACGATCGGGATGGGTTCCCCTCCCTCGATGGGCGGGGTGACCAGCTCCAGACCCTTATCCTCCATGATGGACACAAGGGAGGGCTCGAGGCCGGCGGTATCCTCACCGTCCAGCACCAGGGTGAGGGCGGCGGTATTGGAATCCTTCACCGACACGCGGACGTTCTTGATTCCGGGGAGGCTCTCGCAGGAGGCCACGATGGCGGGGATCATGGTCTCAATGACCATGCCCCGGATTTCATAGGTAACTTGTTTCATGAATGCAATTGAATCCTCTTACGCACAGGTTGGGTACGGGCATAGGTTTAGTATACGCCTATGTACCCGCGAAATATACGGAAAACTGCGTCCGAGAGGTCAGAATCAATACTTGGAGGGCTTGGAGCTGAGGTACTTCTTGACCATGAGAGCCACCTTGAAGGTGATGGCGTGCTCGAACTCCCGCAGATCCAGACCGGTCAGCTTACGGATCTTCTCCAGGCGGTACACCAGGGTGTTACGGTGGACGAAGAGCTTACGGGAGGTCTCGGAGACGTTGAGGTTGTTCTCAAAGAAGCACTGGATGGTCATGAGGGTCTCGCGGTCCAGGGACTCCAGGCTACCCTTCTTGAAGACCTCCTGGAGGAACATCTCGCAGAGGGTGGTGGGA
>JAGAIH010000224.1 GCA_017626655.1 Clostridia bacterium
GTAAGAATCGCTTGTCGGGTAACGAATTTCCGCGGGTCTGGGCAAAAGGCTCCCTCTCCGAGGGGGCTCCCGCGAAGCGGGTGGGGGAGTCATCACGAGAAGTGAGGCACTCTTTTCTGTCAGACCGCTAAACCCAAATTTGAACATTTTGCAATTGCCTGAATTTTACATCCAAAGGAGTATACCCATGCGTATGGTTCTCTTGACCGCCCTCGGTGTGGGCGGTGCCACCGTCATCGGTGCCTTGATCGGCTTTATCTTCAAGAAAGCCTCCCACAAATTCAGCGATATCGTCCTGGCCTTCGCCGCCGGGGTCATGCTGGCCGCCGCCGTCCTGGGCCTCATCATCCCCTCGGTGGACTACGGCTTTGCCATGTTCGCCCCCGCCCCCGAGGAGAGCGTGTCCGAGCTGCCCTCCAAGCTGATCGCCCTGGGCATGACCGTAGCGGGCATCTTCGTTGGCGCCCTCTGCCTCAACCTGGTGGACAGATTGGTCCCCCACCTCCACAAGATGGCCGACGTAGACCAGGAGTCTCACCCCACCAACAAAAACGCGGGCAAGGTCCTCCTTTTCGTCATGGCCATCGCCATCCATAACCTCCCCGAGGGCATCGCCGCAGGCGTGGGCTTTGGCTCGGGCAACACCGCCGAGGCCCTCCTCATCGCGGGCGGTATCGCCCTCCAGAACATCCCCGAGGGCATGGTCATCATCGGCCCCATGCTGGCCGCGGGCATCAAGCCGGGCAAAACCTTCGTCATCGCCCTGGGAACAGGCCTTGTGGAGGTGGTCGGCACCCTCATGGGCTTCTTCGCCGTCAGCGTCTCGTCGGCCATCCTCCCCTTCGCCCTGGCCTTCGCGGGAGGCACCATGCTCTACATCATCAGCGACGAGATGATCCCCGAGACCCACGCCCACGGGTGCGAGCGAGGCGCGACCTATGCCTTGCTGGTGGGATTCTGTGTGATGCTCATATCCGATATCCTGCTGGGCTGATGCCCATTCACAGAGAAAAAATGCCCGCCTCCTCTTTACAGATGGGGCGGGATATGTTATAATATAGGAAAGATTCTCTGCCCGCGAAAGGAGACCCTATGAAAGATACTACCGTCCTCGCCCGCTGTAACCTGTACGCCGTCCTGGGCGCCATCCCTCACCTCCTCCGCCTGGATCCCATCGCCGCGGAGATGGTCAAGGGCAAGCATATCAAGATCGGCTTCTCGGTCAAAAACGGCCCCAAGGGCACTCTGATCCTGAAGGACGGCAACGCCGAGATGGTCAAGGGCACCGAGGGCTGTGACATCAAGCTCTGGTTCCCCTCAGCGGACAAGTTCAACGCCCTCATCGACGGCAAGGGTACCCCCATCCCCGTCAGTGGCTTTCAGCACATCGGCTTTCTCCTGAAGGGCTTCACGAAGCTCACCGACCGCCTCTCGGAATACCTCCGCCCCGATCCCGAGATGCTGAAGGATCCCGTCTTCCTTAAGACCTCCACTACCCTCATGCTCTACGTCATCGGCCGCGCCATCGTCCAGATCGGCAACCATGACAAGGTGGGTATGTTCTCGGCCTCCAATATCACCGACGGCAAGATCCTCCTAGGCATCGGTGACGACCTCGCCGTGGCCATCCACGCCAAGGACAACCATCTCATGTTCAACCCCGCGCCCACCCCCTGCGGAGTATCCTCCCAAATGATGTTTGACTCCATGACCACCGCCCGCGACCTTTTCGACGGCAGGATCAACGCCATCGCTGCCGTGGGCATGGGACAGGTCCGCATCAGCGGCATGGTGTCTCAGGTGGACAATATCAACCGCATCCTGGACCGCGTCGCCATCTATCTGGCATAAAGGGAGGGAAGTACCATGCGTAAGATCAATACCTACGAAAAGTCCCGCGCCGCCTTTGAGCGCGCTGTCAAGGTCATCCCCTCGGGCATCTACGGACACCAAGGCCCCGCCGAGGGCTGTTACATCCCCGTGGAGGCCTTCCCCTTGTACTCCTCCAAGGCCCAGGGCACCTACCTCTGGGACCTGGACGGCAACCGCTTCATCGACTATATGTGCGCCTATGGCCCCAATATCTTGGGCTATCACGACCCCGACGTGGACGCCGCCGCCGCCCGCCAGCGGGCTATCTCGGATTGCACCACCCTCCCGAACACCGTCATGATCGACTTCGCCGACCTCCTGGTGGACACCGTGACCTGCGCCGACTGGGCCTTCTTCGCCAAAAACGGCGGGGACACCACCACCCTGGCCGTCATGACCGCCCGCGCCTACACCCACCGCAAGAAGATTATCTTCTTCAAGGGCTACTACCACGGCGTGGCGCCCTGGACCCAGAAGATCGACTACGCGGGTGTCATCGAGGAGGACGTCATGCACAATCTTTATTGCGAATGGAACAACTTCGACCAGCTGGCCGAGCTGTTCGACCGCTACAAGGGGGAGATCGCGGCAGTCATCGCCCAGCCCTATATGCATGGCAACTTCATGGACAATCAGCTCCCCGCCAAGGGATTTTGGCAGAAGGTCCGCAAGCTCTGCACCGATACCGACACCGTCCTCATCGTGGACGACGTCCGCGCGGGCTTCCGTCTGGATCTGGCCGGCTCGGACCACTACTTTGGCTTTGAGGCCGACCTCATCTGTTTCTGCAAGGCCCTGGCCAACGGCTACAACGTCTCGGCCCTGTGCGGTAAGGACTTCCTGAAGAATACCGTCTCCTCCATGTCCTACACCGGCTCATACTGGATGTCCGCCGTCCCCTTCTCCGCAGGCATCGCCTGTATTGAGAAGATGAAGCGGCTGGACCTGCCGAGGCTCCTCATCGAGAAGGGGACAAAACTTACCCAAGGGCTGATCGAGACCTCCCATAAGTACGGCTTCGACCTCCGCGCCACGGGCGTGCCCTCCCTGTTCTACCTCCGCCTGGCAGACGATCCTACCTTGAAGCTCCACCAGGAGTGGATCGCCGAGTGCGTCCTGCGTGGCGTGTTCTTCACCAACCACCACAACCATTTCATCAACTACGCCCTTACCGACGAGGATATTGCCGAGACCATCGAGATCGCCGACGAGGCCTTCTCCGTGGTGAGAGAGCGATATCCGAAAAAGTAAGGATAGTAAATTGGGGTTTATCGCTCTCTGCCTTCCCCAGCGGGGAAGGGGGACCGCGAAGCGGTGGATGAGGAGAACACTTGTA
>JAGAIH010000225.1 GCA_017626655.1 Clostridia bacterium
CCAACGGCATCGTCAACGTCACTGCCTGCGATAAGGGCACCGGCAAGGAGCAGCACATCACCATTACCTCCTCCTCCAACATGAGCCAGGCCGATATCGACAAGGCCATCAAGGATGCCGAGCGCTTCGCCGAGGAGGACAAGAAGGCCAAGGAGGCCGTCGAGACCAAGAACCGCGCCGACTCCATGATCTTCCAGTCCGAGAAGACCCTGGAGGAGCTGGGCGACAAGGTTTCCGAGGACGAGAAGGCCGACGTCAAGGCCGCCATCGAGAAGCTGAAGTCCACCGTCTCCGGCGGCAACACCGAGGACATCAAGGCCGACACCGAGGCTCTGGAGAAGGCCTTCTACAAGCTCTCCGAGAAGCTCTACGCCCAGGCGAACCCCCAGGGCGATCCCAACATGGGCGGCGGCTATGATCCCAACATGGGCGGTAACGGCGGAGGCAGCGGCACCTACTACGACGCCTCCTACGAGGACAACACCAACAAGTAATTCCCTGCCCCGACGGGGGCGAAAAACGACCGAATATGGCGGGAAAGGGCTGATTTTGGCTCTTTCCCGCATGGGCGTTTTTAATGAATGCAAAATTCAAAATGCAAAATGCAAAATTGCAGTTTATAGATCTGTTGTCTGACGGAAGAGGCGGTGACACGATCCACCCTCATCCGCCTCCCGCCGCAGGAGCTGGTCGGCACCTTCCCCCGCGGGGAAGGCAAGGCTTTTATGTTTTCTACTATCAAAAAACATATATGTATCAGTATGTTTTTGGATTAAGGAGAACGAGAAACATACCACGAAAGCCTTCCCTTGTGAGGGAAGGTGTCCTCCGAACAAGTTCGGCGCGCAGGCGTGACGGATGAGTAGTCCCCCTGCCCCATTCCACTCTCTTCCGTCAGACCGATAAACCCAAATTTGAACTTCCCTTTTGCACTTTCCATTTTGAATTTTCATTACGCATTACGAAATTTCCACCATTGAAAGGAACATAGATCCATGGCACAAAGAGACTACTACGAGGTACTGGGCCTCGATAAATCCGCCGACGCCGACGCCATCAAGCGGGCCTACCGTCAGCTGGCCAAGAAATACCATCCCGACCTGAATCCCGGTGACGCCGAGGCCGAGAAGAACTTCAAGGAGGTCAACGAGGCTTACTCCATCCTGTCGGACGCCGACAAGAAGGCCAAGTACGACCAGTTCGGTCACGCGGCCTTTGATCCTACCGCGGGCGCAAGCGGCGGCTACGGCGGCGGAGGCTTCAGCGGCGGCTTTGGTGACTTCGGTGATCTGGGCGATATCTTCGGCAGCATCTTCGGAGGCGCCTTCGGCGGCGGCTCCGCCCAGCGCAGAAACGGTCCCCAGCGGGGCGACGATGTGGGCGCGCGGGTGACCCTGACCTTTGAGGAGGCCGCCTTCGGCTGTAAGAAGGACGTAAGCTACAACCGTCTGCACAAGTGTCCCGGCTGTAACGGCTCGGGGGCCGAGGCGGGTACGAGCGCCGAGACCTGTCCCGACTGCCGCGGCCGCGGTGAGCGGGTGGTGAACCAGCGCATGGGCGGTATGACCTTCCAGACCAAGGCTCCCTGCGAGAAGTGCCGTGGAACCGGTAAGTTCATCAAGTCCCCCTGCCAGAAGTGCCGTGGGACCGGCCTGGAGCGGGAAAATCGCAAGCTGACCGTCACCATTCCCGCCGGTATTGACAACGGCGAGCGCATCGCTCTGCGCGGTCAGGGCTGTGAGGGCAAGAACGGAGGCCCTGCGGGAGATCTCATCATCGAGGTCGCAGTCCGCTCCCACAGCATTTTCGAGCGGGACGGCGTGAACATCTACTGCGAGGTCCCCATTACCGTTACCGAGGCTACCCTGGGCGCCGAGATCGACGTACCTACCCTGGAGGGTACGGTTAAGTACAAGATTGAGGAGGGCACCCAGCCCGGCACCACCTTCACCCTGCGGGGCAAGGGCATCCCTTACGTCAATTCCTCCAACGGCCGCCGCGGTGATCTCATCTGCACCGTGAACGTGGAGATCCCCAGAGGTCTGTCCGAGAAGCAGAAGGATGCCATGCGGGAGTTCGCTGAGGCCTGCGGGGAGAAGAATTACGCCAAGAAGAGCAAGTTTACGAAGGGATTCAAGAAGAAGGAGAAGTGATTTTGAATATTTTGTTAATTTGTTCATTACGACTTGACAAATTCTGAAAAAGTGATATAATATAACGATTTAGCGGTTTTGCTAAATGGTCGGATTGGGAACAAAACAAAGGAGAAAAATTATGCACGATTTTTGTTATGTCACCAAAAAAGAGGCCGCCCCCGTGAAGAAGGAATTGATTTCGCTTATCCATGAAGTACAGGATCTTGTTCGTAACAAATTCACTTTTCAGTACACGTTCATTGGTAGCTCAAGCCGAAATATGATTACCCGTGATCGTAAATCCAACATTGGCTTTGATTTCGATGTAAATATCGAAGTCAACGATGACGACGATAATTATTCCGCTAAAGAAATTCGTCAAATACTGAAAAATGCTTTTGATAAGATTGCCTGTAATTATGGGTATGACTACTGTGAGGATTCCACGAGAGTTCTTACGATCAAGTTCAAAGATCAGGCACATTCCCGTATCGTACACAGCTGTGACTTGGCTATCGTGAATAACTGTAATGACGGTCGCCAACAGTACATTCGTTATAACAAAGCCCAAGGGTCCTATAGTTGGGAGTACCAGCCTGCCCCTTTTCACAACTTGGATAAACGAATCGAATGGTTGAAAGACGAAGGCTTGTGGAACGAGTTGAAAAAGCATTATATTATTAAGAAAAACAGTAATTCAAACCCTGACAAGCATTCCCGCTCTCTTTTTGCCGAAGCAGTGAATGAACTTTGTCAAAAGAATGGATGTCGGATTTGAAAGGTTATTTGATATGAGCATGGAAAAATACATCGACGAGGACTATGTCTGCGAGGATTACGGTGAGGTCCAGATCTGGACCCAGATCAAGGTGACGGTCCCTCTCCGCGAGCTGGACGCCCTGGTGGCCGTCATGAGTATGATTAACAACAACCTCATGATCGAGGACTACAGCGATATCGACACCAATCTCAAGACCTGCTACGGCGATCTCATCGACGAGAAGATCCTGAACGCCAACAAGGATATCGCCTCTGTATCGGTCTTCATCCCCTCCGACCGCTCCTACATGGACGATCTGGCCTACATCCGTCAGCGTTGCGGTGAGCTGGACCTCCACGCCGAGGTGGAGCTGGTGGGGGTCAACGAGGAGGATTGGGCCAATTCCTGGAAGCAGTACTACAAGCCCATCAAGATCGGGGAGAAGATCGTCATCTGCCCCGCCTGGGAGCGGTATTCTCCTGCTGAGGGCGAGATCGTCATCCGCATGGATCCCGGTATGGCCTTCGGTACGGGTACCCACGAGACCACCCGCCTGGTGATCCGCCTCTTGGAGAAGTACACCAAGGCAGGCCAGCGGATGCTGGACGTGGGCACGGGCACGGGTATTCTGGCCATCTGCGCGTCCCGTCTGGGCGCCGAGATCTGCCGCGCCTACGATATCGACCCCACCGCCGTCCGCGTGGCCCGCGAGAACATCAAGGACAGCGGGCTGACCAACGTCACCTGCGACCAGTCGGATCTCTTGAAGCAGGTCTCCTTGGAGGGCGGGCAGTACGATCTGGTCTGCGCCAACATCGTAGCCGACATCATCATCCGCATGACCCCCGACGTGGGCAAGTACATGAAGGACGACGCCGTCCTCCTGGCCTCGGGCATCATCGCCGAGCGGTGTGACGACGTGATCGCCTGCTTTGAGCGAAACGGCTTTAAGATCGTGGAGTGCCTCACCGATAACGATTGGTGCGGGCTGGCGGTCATGAAGGCCTGATCTCACCCAACCAAAACAGAAAACGCCGTGTGCATCGCGGCGTTTTTCTTTGTTCTCCCTTGACACCGTCCCGCGGGCATGGTATAATCAAGCTATGAAATCACCTCTCCCGAAAGGAGATCATCATGAAAACCACACCCACCTACACCCTCGGTCTGGACTTCGGCACCCTGTCGGTCCGCGCCCTCATCGTGGACGTCCGTGACGGCCGCGCCGTGGCCGAGGCGGTCTCGGAATATGCCCACGGCGTCATGGACTCTACCCTGCCCGACGGCACTTCCCTGCCCGCTCGCTTCGCGCTTCATCATCCACAGGACTACTTGGACAGCATGAAAACGGCTATCGGGGAGGCTCTGGCGGCGGCACATACCGCCGAGGGGGTCACACCCGATCAGATCGCCGCCATGGGGGTGGACTTCACCGCCTGCACCATGCTCCCCGTGGACCGTGGGGGGATGCCTTTGTGCATGGATCCCGCCTTTGCGGACGAGCCTCACGCCTACGTCAAGCTCTGGAAGCACCACGGCGCCACCGAGGAGGCCGACGAGATCACGGCTCTGGCCGCCGCGCGGGGGGAGGAGTGGCTGTCGGCTTATGGCGGTACGGTCTCCTGCGAGTGGATGCTCCCCAAGATCCTGGAGACTCTGCGGAAGGCGCCCGCCGTGTTCAAGGCGGCCCACCGCTTTATGGAGGCCGCCGATTGGCTCTCTCTGCTTCTGACGGGACGGGAGACCCACGCCGCCGCCTTTGCGGGGTACAAGGGGCTTTGGTATGAGGGGACCTATCCCTCGGAGGCGTTTCTGACCGCGCTGGATCCCGCCTTGGGTGGCTTGGTGGGAGATAAGGTCGCTCCCACCGTGGATCCCGTGGGGGAGATCGCGGGGAGGCTGACCGAGTACGGCGCGGCGCTGACGGGTCTTCCCGTGGGGACTCCCATGGCTCTCCCCATGATCGACGCCCACGCTGCCCTCCCCGCCACGGGCATGACCCGCGCGGGGGATCTGACGGTGATCCTGGGTACATCTACCTGTCACATCCTGAACTCCGACCGTCTGAAAAAGATCCAGGGGGTCTGCGGCTACGTCAAGGACGGTGTGATCCCCGCTCTGTATACCTACGAGGCGGGCCAGGCCGCTGTGGGGGACTGCTTTGACTGGTTCGTGAAGAACTGCGTCCCCGCGGGCTACACCGAGGCGGCCCAAGCGGCGGGTCTGGGCATCCACGCCTACCTGCGCTCCTTGGCCGAGAGAAAGGCTCCCGGGGAGAGCGGAGTCATGGCTCTGGACTGGTGGAACGGCAACCGCAGTATCCTCATGGATCAGACCCTGACGGGGACCATCGTGGGGCTGACTCTGGCCACCAAGCCCGAGGATATTTACCGCGCCCTGATCGAGGCCACGGCCTTCGGTACGCGGGTCATCGTGGAGCAGTTTGAAAAAGGTAGGCTTTCCATCCACCGCATCATGGCGGCAGGGGGCATCGCCCGCAAGGATCCCATGATGATGCAGATCTACGCCGACGTGCTGGACCGCCCCATCGAGGTCTCGAAGGCCACCCAGACGGGGGCCTTGGGATCAGCGATCTATGCCGCTGTGGCGGGCGGCGCGTACCCGTCCGTGACCGAGGCGGCGGACCGTATGGCGGCCAAGGTGGAGCGGGTGTATGAGCCCGAGCCCATAACAGTACGGGTATATGGAGAGATGTTTGGGAAGTACAAGGAATTGTACGAATATTTCGGGAAGAGGTAGAGGTTTGTGGGAAATTGGGGGTTGTCGGTGAGGTGACCGCGTCCTTTAGCCTTCCCCAGCGGGGAAGGGGGACCGCGAAGCGATGGATGAGGAGAGCCGCACACAGAAGCCTTCCGGTTGTGAATTCTCATTGATAGGCAAAGAAAAAGCTGACACCAAGAAGGTAATCTGAAGCTCGCTCTCCTCATCCGTCACCCGCTAAAGCGGGTGCCACCTTCCCCGCTGGGGAAGGCATCTCGCTTCGCTCGAGAACGAGAGAACCCACCGCTAAACCCAA
>JAGAIH010000226.1 GCA_017626655.1 Clostridia bacterium
CGATGACGAACTCGTAGGGGTGGGCCTCCAGGGCGGCCTTGGCTTCGGCAGGGTACTGGGGGGCGTTGCCCAGCTCGATGCCGCAGAGGACCTGCAACCGTCCCTTGTATCTCTCCTTGACCTCCATCATGGAGGCAAAGGCGGCGTCGGCGTCGTAGGGGAAGTCGTACAGGCCCTCCACCTCGGCGTTGACGTCGAAGTGGTCGGTGAAGGCGATGTGGTCCAGCCCGATCTCCAGGGCGCGGCGGCACATGGCGTCGTGGGTGGAGGAGGGGTCTCCGTCAAAGGAGAAGCGGGTGTGGGTGTGGTAATCGCAAAGAAACATGATGTACCTCTTTTTGTGTCAGTCCTCGCCGTCGCGGGTCTCCTCGTCGATGGCGGCGATACTGCTGGCTTTGAAGTTGTAGAGCGGGGTGAGAATGTCCTTCACCTCGGCGGTGGGGGCTATGGCGGTCTCGATCTCGGCCATGCGGCGGTAGGCCATGGGGGATTCGTCCAGGGTGGACTCGCTGACCGAGGTGGAGTAGATACCCGCCATTTCCCGACGGTAGTCCTCCATGGACAAGGACTCCTTGGCCTCGGAGCGCTTCATGACCCGTCCCGAGCCGTGGGGGGCGGTGCAGTTCCAGTCGGGGTTGCCCAGCCCCTCGCAGAGGAGACTGCCGTCCTTCATGTTGATGGGGATGAGGAGCCGTTCACCCTTCTGCGCCGATACGGCGCCCTTGCGGAGAATGCGGGCCTTGGTGTCCACGTAGTTGTGGATGGTTTCAAAGGAATCGCTGGGGGTGATGCCCAGCCGCTCCAGGATAACCTCCCCCATGCGGCGGCGGCTCTCGGAGGCGTAGGTGACGGCGATATCCATGTCGTGGAGGTAGCTCTCCAGCAGGTACCCCGACAGAAAGCAATCCTCGGGGCGCACCGTGGTCTTGATATCGGCGGGCTTCAACCGCTTGCGTCGGACCTCGCCCTCGTCCATGCCAAGGGCGGCGAAGAAGGCGGCGGCCTGGTGGTAGAGTGCCACGTCCCGCCCCAGACGGCGGCTGCCCGAGTGGATGACCAGGTAGAGGGAGCCATCCAGCCCCTGCTCCAGCTCGATGAAGTGGTTGCCGCCACCCAAGGTGCCGAAGGAGCGGGAGACCAGGTGGTGGGAGATGCTCTCATAGCAAGAAAGAGCCTCCAGGGGGACACGGTGTACCGCGCTGTTGGGAGAGGGGAAGATGGCCGCGCCCGAGGGGACCTGTTTGCGGATGGCCTCGTCCAGAGCCGCGCAGTCCACCGAAGGGGTGTCCAGGCGGTAGACCTGCATCCCGCAACCGATGTCGCCCCCCACGTAGGCGGGGTTGACACGGTCCCCCACGGTCATGGAGGTGCCCACGGTACAGCCCTCGGCGGCGTGCATATCCGGCATCATGCGGATGCGGCAGTCCTTCAGCTCCTCGCGGTTGCACATACGGAGCACCTGGGCGTAGGCCTCGCTGTCCACCGTGGCGGCGTACACGGTGGCCTGGTTATACTTGCCAACGATCTCGAACATAGCGGGCTCCTTTCTTGCGGCTTTGGCGGTAGAAACAAATATACATCTTAATTATAGCACACTTTCCCTCATTTGTACAGTAGTCCGCGGAAAATTCCGTAGAAAATAATCCTCCGTCGGGCGAAAAAACCGAAGGATCACGGCGCTATCCCCGCGAACTTGGGTAAAAAACGGGGCAAAACCTTGACAGAACGGGGGGAGTCATGTATAATAAAGACAGACCCGCAAGGAGGTGAGGACGTGACACCACAGCAAGACCGCGGGGGAAGCCTTTTCCCCTTGGCGGATACCCACAAGCGCTACAACACCTACGACGCCTGGCTGAAATCCACCTTCGGCGGCAAGTGCGCCAAAATCCCCCTGGACGCGGGGTTCACCTGCCCCAATATGGACGGACGATGCGGCGTGGGCGGGTGCATCTACTGCTCGGGGCGGGGAAGCGGAGACTTCGCCGAGTCGCCCGCGATCCCCCTGCGGGAGCAGTACGACCGTCAGCGGGAATTCCTCGCCCAAAAGTGGCCCACCGAGCGGTGCATCCCCTACTTCCAGGCCCGCACCAATACCTACGCCCCTGCGGAGGTACTGCGCCCCCTCTTTGAGGAGGCTCTGACTTTCCCTGCTGTAGTGGGCATGAATATCGCCACCCGCGCCGACTGCCTGCCCGAGGAGACGGTGTCACTTCTGCGCGAGTTGTCCGAGAGGACGGTGCTGACGGTGGAGCTGGGACTCCAGACCGCCCATGACCGTACCGCCACTCTGATAGGCAGAGGCCACACCTACGCCGATTTCCTGGGGGGCTACAACCGTCTGCGGACAGGCGCGCCCAAGGCGCTGACCTGTGTTCATCTTATCTTCGGCCTCCCCGGCGAGACCGAGGAGGATATGCTGGAGACGGTGCGCCGTGTGGCAGAGCTTGGGCCTCATCAGGTCAAGCTCCATTTGCTCCACGTCCTGCGGGGGACCGTCCTCGGTGAGATGTACGAGGCGGGGACGTATACGCCCATGGAAAGGGACGCCTACGTGGAGACCGTGGTCAAGGCTCTGGAGCTGTTGCCCCCCGACACCGTCATCGCCCGCCTGACGGGTGACGGCGCAGCACAGGATCTGCTGGCTCCTGCGTGGAGCCGCCGCAAGCGAGAGGTGCTGAACGCCATCGACAAGGGAATGGCCTCTCGGGATACATGGCAGGGGCGGAAATATCAATGGACAGTTTAGAAAACAACGAGAGATTAATAAAACCCATGGAGAACCCGCGTGGGCATAGAACAGAACGAAAACACCCCATATAAGAAAGGAAACACCGTTATGGCACAAGCATTACAGAGAGCCTCCTGGATCTGGAGAAAGGGAGAAGTCGGGAAGGACGAATTCTGCGACTTCCTGGCCACCGTAGCCGTCCCCGAGGTGGGCAAGCGCTACTTCCTCCACATCGCCAGCGATTCCAACTACACCGTCTGGATGAACGGCAATCTCTGCGCCTTCGGGCAGTACGCCGACTACCCGGGCTACAAGGTCTACGACCGCGTGGAGATCACCGACTCCCTGCGGGCGGGGCTGAACCGCATGGTTACCGTGGTGTGGTACTACGGCATCGACTCCCAGACCTACCAAAAGGGCGAGGCGGGTCTGATCTTTGAGATCGTGGATGAGGACGACAATGTCATTACCTACTCGGACGAGACGGTGCTGTCCCGCCCCTCCCGCGACTACATCTCGGGCAAGTGTCACCTGATCTCGGGTCAGCTGGGCCCCACCTACCATTACGATATGAAGGGCTACGACGGCTTCCGGGAGTTCGGCTGTGAGGGCTTCGAGCGTAGCCACGTGGTCCCCACCATCTCCAAGGCCTTCCACATCCGCCCCAACCAAAAGCTGACCCTGGAGCCTCGCGTTCGCGGCATGGTCTGCCGCACGGGCTGTTTCAAGTACACCACGAATGACGAGCGCGCCTCGGTGAATATGCAGTACGCCGCCATCTCGGGGCGTTACCCCCACGAAATGATGAAATCGGGGGATATGTATTTTGGCTTCCCCGTGAAGTTCGTGTCTGATTCCGAGGAGTTCGACGGCGTCTTTTTCATCGTGGACCTCAAGGCGGAGACCGCGGGCTTCCTCGACATCGACCTGGAGGTCCCCGCCGACTGCCGCCTGGACGTGGGCTTCGGCGAGCATCTGAAGGACGGCGTCTGCCGTACCTCGGTCCGCGGGTTCTTCGCCGAGATCGAGCTGAAGGCGGGGCGCAACACCTGGCTCCACACCTTCCGCCGCTTCGGCTGTCGGTATTTGCAGTTCTTCGTCCACTCCTCCGAGGTCACGGTCCATTACGCGGGTCTGCGCCCCACCCTGTACCCCTTGAAGCATAAGGAATACAAGAGCGGCAACCTCTTGCGCGAGACCATCTACAAGGTCTGTCAGAACACCCTCCAGCAGTGCCTCCACGAGCATTATGAGGACTGCCCCTGGCGTGAGCAGGCCCTCTACACCATGGACTCCCGCAACCAGATGCTCTGCGGCTACTACGCCTTCGGGGAGACCGAGGCCGCCCGCGCCGCCCTGGAGCTGATCTCCTACGGCGTCCGCCTCGACGGTCTGCTCATGCTCTGCTACCCCGCGGGCCTGGATTTCCCCATCCCCGCCTTCTCCTGCATGTACTTCGTGCAGATGGACGAGTACATCCGCCATTCGGGGGATATCACCCTGGCCGCCGCGGTGTTCGACAAGCTGGAGACCATCATCAAGACCTTCCACAAGAAGGTCCAGCCCGAGGGAGTCATCGAGAACTTCTACGGCAAGGCCCCCAGCGGCCGCAACGACTACTGGAACTTCTACGAGTGGTCCGCCACCATGAACGGTCACTTCGCCGAGACCGAGCGTCGGCTGGAGTGCCCCCTCAACTGCTTCTACTCCCTGGCCATGCAGTCCCTGGCCAACATCTGCGACGCCCTGGGCAAGACCGAGTACGCCATCGAGCTGCGCGCCAGAGTCAAGTCCCTCAACGCCGCCATCGCCGAGGTGTTCTACAATACCGAGACCAAGCTCTTCGAGTCCTTTGACTGCATCCACCGCGGCTGGTACACCGTCCTGACCCAGTCCCTGGCCATGCTCTGCGGGGCCGCCGAGGGAGTGGACACCACCGTCATGCTCCAGGCCATGGCCACCAACGGCAAGACCGAGGTGGGCATCGACCTGGTCCCCAACACCCTGTCCATGAACGCCTTCCGCTTCGACGCCCTCCTGGCCGTGGACAAGGAAAAGTACGCCCCCATCATTCTGGCCGAGCTGGACCGCGACTACCTGTACATGCTCCGCGAGGGCGCCACCACCTTCTGGGAGACCATCATCGGCGCCGACGACTTCGCCGACGCGGGCTCTCTCTGCCACGGCTGGTCGGCTCTCCCCGTGTACTACTACGAGATCCTGGATCCTGACGGTAATTGAGGGGGGCATGTCCCTGTGATTTGACTTTTTGACCAAAAATCTAACTTTCTTCCTGTAAGAAGTGACAATTTACAAATGGAGCCGGATGTGTTATAATATACACGATCGGGTAGTGTCCTACCCGAATACGATCGCCGTGGAAAACGGCACATTTGAAAGGAGAAACATTATGACCAAGCGTATCATTGCTATGTTGCTCTGCGCGCTGATGATCCTGTCCATGATCCCTGTCATGGCCATCAGCACCTCCGCCGCAGCCGACGGTATGTGGAACACCTACCGCTTCGCAAGCGAGTACGACGACCCCGACGAGGAGCCCGATCCCAACGAGGAGCCCTCCGTCTACAAGCCCGAGCCCGGCTACACCTACACCTCTGAGGGCTTTACCATCGTTCCCGCTGACTACACCGACACCACTCCCTCCATGTCTGTCGTGTCCAAGGACAAGCAGAACATCAAGGACGGTATCTACCTCCAGTTCCGTATCGACGACTACTCCTACGACGGTGGCACCGGCGCAGACCAGTGGATCTGCCTGTCCCTGACCACCGAGGAGAAGGTCGCCCCCGGCTCTACCAACTACGGCGGAGGCTGGCTGACCCTGATCCGCGGCACCGGTAACGGTGCCGGTACCTCCCTGCCTCACCTGACCGATCCCGCCACCGAGGACTTCGGCGGTACCTTCAACAACAAGGGTTCCATCGCCATTACCGCTCCCCTGGATGACGAC
>JAGAIH010000227.1 GCA_017626655.1 Clostridia bacterium
CACACCGCCCCCGGCTTCGGTGCCGACGACTACCAGACCTGTATGCGCTACGGCATGGAGCTTGTGGTCCCCGTGGACGACTACGGCCGCCACACCGACTATGCGGGCAAGTACGCCGGCATGAAGACCGAGGAGTCCAACCCCGTCATCAAGGCCGACATGATGGAGAGCGGTATGCTCTTCGCCTCCGAGGAGATCATCCACTCCTATCCTCACCACGACCGCTGCAAGAAGCCCGTCATCTTCCGCGCCACCCCCCAGTGGTTCTGCTCGGTGGAGTCCTTCAAGGATCAGGCCGTCAAGGCCATTGAGAACGTGGAGTGGTTCCCCGCATGGGGCGGCGACCGCATGGAGTCCATGATCCGCGAGCGTTCTGATTGGTGCATCTCCCGTCAGCGCCGTTGGGGTCTGCCCATTCCCGTGTTCTACTGCTGTGATTGTGAGAAGCCCGTCTCCACTCCCGCTTCCATTGAGAAGATCTCGAAGCTGTTCGACGAGTTCGGCTCCAATATCTGGTTCGAGAAGGAGGCCATGGAGCTGATCCCCGAGGGTCTGACCTGTCCTCATTGCGGCGGTAAGACCTTCACCAAGGAGAAGGACACCCTGGACTGCTGGTTCGACTCCGGCTCCACTCACTACGCCTGCCTCATGTACCGCACCCCCGATCTCTGGCCCGCTGACGTGTATCTGGAGGGCGCGGATCAGTACCGCGGTTGGTTCCAGTCCTCTCTGCTCACCTCCGTGGGCGCGCTGGACCGCGGCGCACCCTTCAAGCAGGTGCTGACCCACGGCTGGGTGGTGGACGGCGAGGGCCGCGCCATGCACAAGTCCCTGGGTAACGGCGTGGATCCCGACGAGATCGTGAAGAAGTACGGCTCGGATATCCTCCGTCTGTGGGCCGCCTCCTGCGACTACCACGTGGACGTGCGTTGCTCGGATGCCATCTTCCGTCAGCTCTCCGAGGTCTACCGCAAGATCCGCAACACCGCCCGCATCCTGCTGGCCAACATCGGTGACTTCAACCCCGATACCGATATGGTGGATACCGCCGATCTCCACGAGATCGACAAGTGGGTCATCGCAAGAGCTAACGAGCTGGTGAGGACCTGCCGCGACGCCTACAACGGCTACGAGTTCCACATGGCCTACAATGCCATCAATACCTTCTGTACCAATGATCTGTCCAAGCTCTACGTGGACATCACCAAGGACCGTCTGTACACCGACGGCAAGACCTCGGCCTCCCGCCGCGCCGGTCAGACCGCCATGTACACCGTCCTGTCGGCTCTGACCCGTCTGGTGGCTCCCATCCTCTGCTTCACCGCCGAGGAGATCTGGAAGGCTATGCCCCACGCCGCCGCCGAGGACAGCCGCAGTGTGTTCCTGAACGCTATGCCCGAGTATGACGAGGCGCTGGTGTTCCCCGAGGCCGCCCGTCTGGACGAGCTCTTCACCCTGCGTGACGACGTCATGAAGGCTCTGGAGCTGGCCCGCGCCGCCAAGATGATCGGTAAGTCTCTGGACGCCAAGGTCACGGCCTACACCACCGACGAGGCCCAGTACGCCGTGCTGAACAGCTTTGCCGACAAGCTGGCTCTGGTGTTCATCACCTCCCAGGCCACCGTGGTCAAGGGTGAGGCTCCCGAGGGCGCCTTCGCCGAGACCGTGTCGGGTATCGCCGTGCTGGTGGAGAACGCCGACGGCGAGAAGTGCGACCGCTGCTGGATGTATACCACCGCTCCCATCTATGACGGAGAGGGCGAGGATAAGGGATGTCTGTGCGGCCGTTGCCACAAGGTGGTCTTCGGCGCGTAATCCCTGAAATCTATGAAACAAGGGGGCATCTTCCCGTGAGATGTCCCCTGTTTAGGCTTTTTTCGGTTCTTTTCCATCTTCTCACAGGAGGTTGTGACTATGTCTTTCGGACAGACCTACATCCGCGCGACGACCGCGTACAATACCTTTGAAAATCACGTCCCCGCCTACTGCTTTCGCCGTGAGGTGACCGTCTCTGACGAGACTGCCGCGACTTTGCGGGTGGCGGTCTGCGGCATCTATGAGCTGTACCTCAACGGTCAGCGGCTGACGAAGGGACTCCTGTCCCCCTACCTCTCCAGCCCCGAGGATCTGGTGTACTATGACGAGTATCAGATCACTCTGCAGGCGGGAAGCAACGCCGTGGGCTTGATCCTGGGCAACGGCTTTGTGAACAACCCCGGCGGGTATATTTGGGATTTCGACAAGGCCTCCTTCCGCTCCGCGCCCATGATGTCTTTGGAGGTGGTCGGCCCGGACGGTGCGGTTCTTATGGAAGGAGATACCTCCTTCAAGGTGGCACCCTCGCCCTTCTTGTGGGACGACTACCGCTTCGGTGAGTGCTACGATGCCCGCCGCGAGACGGATATCGAGGGGTGGAAGCTCCCCGGTTTTGACGATAGCGCGTGGGGCTTTGCCCTCCCCGCCGAGGCTCCTACGGGAGAACTGCGGGTGGCGGATGTGGCTCCCATCACGGTGGAGCGGGAGGTTTCGCCCGTGGCAATTTTCCCTTGCGGGGAGAGCTTTATTTACGATTTCGGGGAGAACAACGCGGGGGTGTGCCGCTTGACGGTCAAGGGTCAGGCGGGGCAGAAAATTGAACTGCGTTTCGCCGAGGCTCTGAAGGACGGGGATATCCGTCTGGACAACGTGTGGTTCGTCCGTGACTTCTGGGAGCGGGACAAGGAGATCGTCCATCTGGACACCTATATCTGCAAGGGTGAGGGGGTAGAGACCTATATACCCGCCTTTACCTACCACGGCTTCCGCTACATCCGCGTGGACGGCATCACGGCCGAGCAGGCCACTCCCGATCTCTTGACCTACCTGGTCATGCACACCGAGATGCAGGACCTCGGCGGATTTGTCTGCTCGGATCCCGTGGCGAATAAGATCCAGGAGATCACCCGTCGGAGCATCCTGTCCAACTTCCACCATTTCCCCACCGACTGCCCCCACCGCGAGAAGAATGGCTGGACGGCGGACGCGGCTCTGTCCTGCGAGGCCGCGCTCATCAATTTCAATCCCGAGCGCAACTACCGCGAGTGGCTCCGCAACATCCGCAAGGCACAGGATGGGCGGGGAAGCCTGCCCGGCATCGTGCCCACGGGCGGCTGGGGCTTTGCCTGGGGCAACGGTCCCGCCTGGGACTGCGTGCTGGTCTATCTGCCCTACTTCACCTACCTGTGGCGGGGGGATGCCACCATGGCCGCCGAGTCTGGGGAGGCCTTTATGGCGTACCTCAAGTATCTGCGTACCCGCGTGGATGAAAAGGGCTTGCTCCACATCGGCCTGGGCGACTGGTGCCACACCGAGGTCAAGAAGCCTCAGGCTCCTCTCGCGGTGACGGATACCATCGTATCCATGGATATCGCCAATAAGATGGTGGTCCTGCTGGAGGCCGTGGGCAAGACGGCCGAGGCGGAGTACGCCCGTAGCGAGTCTGCCCTCTACCGCGAGGCCATCCGCGCCCATTTGGTGGACTTCGACACCATGCTGGTGGAGGGGGAGTGCCAGACCTCCCAGGCTATGGCCCTCTACTACGGTGTCTTCAACGAGGACGAGAAGCAAGCCGCTTTTGAGAAACTGCTTGCCCTGATCGCCGAGTGCGATGACCGCATGGATCTGGGTGTGTTGGGCGGTCGGGTGTTGCTTCACCTGCTGGCGGAGTACGGTCACGCTGACCTGGCCTGGAAGATGGCGGTGGAGCAGGGGCATCCCTCCTACGGCGATCTGGTACGCCGCGGCGCGACGACTTTATGGGAGAGCTTCTACCCCGCGTGGGCCCATTGGGGTCCGCCCTCCCTCAATCACCATTTCTGGGGAGACATCAGCGCCTGGTTCATCAAGGCCGTGGCGGGGATCACCGTGGCTCCCGCGGGCGGGGAGTTGGTCTGTGAGATCAAGCCCTCCTTCGTGGCCGCCTTGGAGGATGCCTCAGCGTACCATGTGACCCCCGTGGGTAAGATTACCTCCGCCTGGAAGCGGGAGGGGGACGAGATCACTCTGACCGTGGAGATCCCCGAGGGGATGGGCGGTCGTATCGCTCTGCGGGAGGGCTATGCCTTCTCCGACGGTGAGGTCGCAAAGTCCGCTGTGAGCGGTACTTACCGCGTGATCCGCAAAAAGTAAAAGTAATTATTCAGCCGGTATTTCAAATTTGGGTTTATCGGTCTGACGGAAGAGAGTAGACTGGGAAAAGGTGGCTACTCATCCGTCACGCTTCGCGTGCCACCTTCCCTCACAAGGGAAGGCTTTCGTGGTATGTTTCTCGTTCTCCTAAATCCAAAAAACATACTGATGCATATAAGTTTTGGGATAACGAAGAATACAATAATACTTGCCTTCCCCGCGGGGGAAGGTGCCGACCAGCTCCTGCGGCGGGAGGCGGATGAGGGTGGATCGTGTCACCGCCTCTTCCGTCAGACCACAGACCTATAAACTGCAATTTGAAGGGCGCCTGGATAGTTACAAGAAAATTTGTTTTCATGACAGAAAGGAGCTACCATGCTCATCTGGCTTGCCGTTATCATCGTCACGGTCTTTCTCGACCAGCTGACCAAGTATCTCACGGTGCTTCATCTGAAGCCCATCGACACCCTGCCCATCATCGAGGACGTGTTCCACTTGACCTACGTGGAGAACACGGGGGCCGCCTTCGGTATGATGAAGGATGCTCGCTGGATCTTCATGATTACCTCTACCCTGGCCATCATCGGGATCTTGGGCTACATGATCCACCGCTACTACGTGAAGAAGGAAAAGCTTCACTGGGCGGAGGCTCTGTCCCTGTCCCTCATCGTGGGCGGCGGCATCGGCAACATGATCGACCGCACTATGCTGGGCTACGTGGTGGACATGATCGACTGCCGCTTCATCAACTTCGCCGTATTCAACGTAGCGGATTCCTTCGTTTGCATCGGCGCTGGGCTGATGATCCTCTATCTCATCATCCTGACCGTTAAAGAGTATAAGGCCGAGAAGGCCGCTAAGCTGGCTTTGGCCGGGGGGGAGGAGATCCCCACCGAGTCGGAGGATGCGGGGACCGACGGGTCTTTCGCCGCCGAGGAGTCAGCCGTTGAGACCGAAACCGACACCGCCGAGGACACCGACCATGACTGATCCCATTCTCATGCCCGCCGAGCAGGATAACGAATTGGAGGAGAGCCGCGCGGAGGTCTTGACCGTTACCGCAGAATTTGCGGGTGTGCGGCTGGACCGCTACCTCACCGAGGCCTCGGCCATGAAGCTGACCCGCGCCGCCGCCGTCCGTCTCATTGAGTCGGGATGCGTGGTGATGGAGAGCGGGGAAGGGAAGGGGCGGCGCGCCGTTACCCCCGACAAGAACACTAAGCTGAAGGAGGGGGATCTGGTCACCGTGACCCATCCCGAGGCCGAGGAGTACGACGTACTGCCCGAGAACATTCCGTTGGATGTGGTCTTTGAGGACAGCGACATCATCGTGGTCAACAAGCCTGCGGGGATGGTGGTGCATCCCGCCCCCGGGAATTACACGGGGACTTTGGTCAACGCTCTGCTCTACCGTTGCGGCGACAGCCTCTCGGGGGTGGGCGGGGTCAAGCGGCCAGGCATCGTCCACCGCATCGACAAGGACACCTCGGGGCTTCTGGTGGTGGCCAAGAACGACGAGGCCCATACCAAGCTGTCCGCCCAGCTCAAGACTCATACCGTCAGCCGTGTGTACCACGCGGTCTGTATCGGCAACCTCAAGGAGGATGCGGGGACTCTGACCTATCCCGTGGGGCGCAACCCCACCGACCGCAAGAAGATGGCGGCATTCCCCGTCGGCACCCCCACGGGGGACAGCGGCGGGGCGATCCGCACAGCCGTCACCCACTACACCGTCCTGGAGCGATTCCCCACGGGGACCAAGTGGGGCCAGCCCTTCACCTACGTCAAATGTGAGCTGGAGACGGGGCGCACTCACCAGATCCGCGTCCACATGGCCGCCACGGGGCATCCACTTTTGGGGGATCCGCTCTACGGCGGGGAGGGAACGCGGTTCGGGAAGGTGGTAGCGCCGCTCCTTCACGGGCAGATGCTCCACGCCAAGGAATTGAAGCTGATCCACCCGAGGACGGGGGAGGCCATGCGGTTTACGTGCGGTCTGCCCGAGGATTTTGAGGCGGTGGTGGAGAGGTTGAGGAAAGAATGTTGAATGGCAGTTTAGCGGGCTGGCGGCCGCGTCCCTTAGCCTTCCCCAGCGGGGAAGGTGGCGCGCCCGTAGGGCGTGACGGATGAGGAGAGCGGGTTGAGATTTTCATACGGGTGAAAGCAGAAACCATTGATATGCAAATAGAAATTATACCCGATACCAAACCGCGATTCGCTCTCCTCATCCACCGCTTCGCGGTCCCCCTTCCCCGCTGGGGAAGGCAAAAGAACGCACCGACAAACCCAAATTTGAAAGGAGCCGTCATGGACTATTCTCGCTACCTCATCGTCACCGACCTGGACGGTACCTTTTTCGGCAAGGGCGCCCGTTTGGTGGAGCGCAACCTCGCCGCCATTGAGTTGTTCAAGGCGGGGGGCGGTCATATCACCGCGGGGACGGGGCGTATTCCCCTCAACATCCGCAAGGGGATCCCCGCCTGCGGTCAGCTGTTCAACGCCCCCGCCGTTACCGCCAACGGAGCGTTCATCTACGATCTGACCGCCGATCTCTGTCTGAACAGCACCCCCATGGACGCCGAGGCCACTCTCGCCGCCGCGCGGCTGGTGGAGTCCCTGAACCCCAAGGTGGGGATGCGGGTCTCCACGGGGCAGTATTTCCTGGTCAACCGTGACCGCCTCAACGACGCCATTCTACGCGACATTGGCGATCCCGATACCTATGCAGGAGAGGTCCTGCCCCTGAACGAGTGGCGTACCGAGGGAGCCTTGTGGTACAAGATGGTCTTTCGCGGTGAGTACGAGGATCTGCTGTCCATCCGCCCCGCTGTGGAAGCGGCCTTCGGGAATACCTTCGAGTACAGTAACTCCTCTCCCCGCTTCTTTGAGCTTCAGAAAAAGGGCTGCACCAAGGCTACGGGGCTTCGCTTCGTGGCGGAGCGGCTGGCGGAGGAGCTGGGGCATCCCGTCACCACCGTGGCGGTGGGGGATCAGGAGAACGATCTGCCCATGCTCCTGGCCGCGGACATCGCCGCCTGTCCCGAAAACGCCGTGGAGGCAGTGAAATCGGTCTGTGATCTACGGCTCTGCCATCACGACGAGGGCTGTATCGCCGATCTCATCGGGCGGCTGGGGACGGAATGACTTTAATTGTGTCATTTTCGTTAAATCCGCTCCAAAACTATTGATTGAATCCCATAAATATGGTATAATTTCCAAAAGTACCCCCGACTCCCCCCGCTCTCCTGCGAGAGCGAAAAAACAAAAGGAGAGACCAACATGAAAAAGAACTGTCTTCGCCTGTTGCTTCTGTTGACCCTGGCTGTCCTGGTGGCCTTCGCCACGATCGCCTGCAACCGGGACCCCGGCACCGAGGAGACCACCGTCGGTGACACCGAGGCCACCGTTGAGGCTACCGAAGCCCCCACCGACCCCGATACCGAGGCGCCCACCGAGGAGGCCACCACCGAGGAAGTGACCACCGAGGAGGTCACCACCCTCCGCGACCTGGAATGGGAGACCTACGATCCCGCTCTGGACAACTCCGCTGTGGATCAGAATGCTCCTCACGCGGTGGATCAGTCCCAGTGGATCGTGCAGGACGGCCTGGACCGCATCGTCGCCACCAACACCCAGACGGGAGATATCCGCGAGGACAAGATCGTCGCCATCTTCTACTGGACCTGGCACGGCGATTTCGGTAACGGTCAGACCGCCTTCAATAATCAGCAGAACATTGATAAGCTCATTGAGATGGGTAAGACCGAGCGCGATTACATGACCCTGTCCATCTCCGAGCTGCGTAAGCTGGGCATCAAGACCCAGATGGGTCCCTATCACTTCTGGGACGAGCCCATCTACGGCTACTACGACGGTGACGACGAGTGGGTCATCCGCAAGCAGGCGGAGCTTTTGGCCGCCGCTGATATCGACGTGGTGTTCTTCGACAACACCAACGGCACCTACACTTGGAAGGAGACCGCCCTCAAGGTCATGAAGGTCTTCTCCGAGGCCCGCGCCCAGGGTGTGGACGCTCCCGACGTCTCCTTCATGTTCCCCTTCGGCCCTGTGGATCACGCAGGTACCCAGATGGTGGAGCTGTACAACGACATCTACAAGAAGGGCCTGTACGAGGACGTCTGGTTCAAGCTGGACGGTAAGCCCATGGTTATGGGCTGGCCCGGAAGCCTGAACGGCAAGGACGAGACCATTGCCAAGGAGATCAAGTCCTTCTTCACCTTCCGCTCCAACCTGGGCGGTTATCTGGACACCGAGTCTGCTGTCAACCAGTGGGGATGGCTGTCCCGCTTCCCCCAGGCCTACTTCCACAACGATAAGGGCGTGATCGAGCAGATCACCGTCGGTACCGCCGTCAACCACAACTACGTCAAGAGCATCATCGCCCCCATGAGCCTGGGCGAGAACATCATCGGCCGCACCTGGACCTCCCGCGGCTACGATACCCGCGAGAACGCCGTGCTCTACGGCGCGTGCTTCCAGGAGCAGTGGGAGAATGCCATGGCTGTGGATCCTCAGATCGTCTTCGTCACCGCCTGGAACGAGTGGGTGGCCATGCGTATCGACAACTGGCCCGCTTCTCCCGAGCAGTATCAGAACTGCTTCGTGGATCAGTACAACGCCGAGTTCAGCCGCGACTGCGAGCCCTCGGCGGGCATCCTGAAGGATCACTACTACTACCAGCTGGTGAACTACGTCCGCAAGTTCAAGGGCACCAATCCCATCGAGAAGGCTTCTTGGGAGAAGCTCATCGCGGTGGACGGCGGCTACGGCCAGTGGGCTGACGTGACCCCTGTCTACAACGACTATTTCGGTCTGCCCGACAGAGATTTCGACGGCTACAAGGATCCTAACACCGGCAAGCATCTCCACTACACCAACGATTCCGGCCGTAACGATATCTACGACGCCAAGGTGGCCCGCGACTATGAGAATATCTACTTCATGGTCCGCACCGTGGAGGATCTGACTCCCTACACCGACGCCTACTGGATGCGCCTGTACATCGATATGGGCGAGCGTGAAGGCGATAAGAACTGGGAGAACTACGAGTTCATCCTCAACAAGAAGAACCCCGACGATGCTACCACCGCTACCCTGGAGAAGTTCACGGGTGACGGCTTCGCCACCGAGGAGGTGGGTAAGGTCACCTACTCCGTGAAGGGCAACGTCTTGACCGTCTGCATCCCCAAGACCATGCTGGGCATCCCTGCCGAGGAGCTGGACTTCGAGTTCGGCTTCAAGTGGACCGACAACACCCTGGAGGATGGCGACATCATGCAGTGGTACCTCAACGGTGACGTGGCTCCCGTGGGCCGCTTCAACTACTGCTACACCACCACCGGCTCCGCCGAGTACGTGGAGAGCGCTGACAAGCTGGGCAACTCCTTGATCGACTTTACCGACGCCGCCAAGCAGGAGGAGATCAAGACCTGGATGCTGGGCTCCACCGAGGGCATGAAGTACGAGTTCACCGCCGACGGTATGGTGCTGACCGGCGAGACCACTGACGCCGAGTTCGTCATCGACTTCTCCAAGGCATCGCCCCAGGTGGTGCTGGATCGTTACGATACCGTTGTGATCACCTACAAGGTCACCGACGGCAAGACCGCCAAGATGCGCTTGGGCTTGGGCTCCAACACGACGCCCTACCAGAGCAGCCGCTCCAAGAGCCTAGCCCTCAACGCCGACGGCGAGGTACACACCGTCGCCATCGAGATGAAGACCCTCCGTGTCACGAAGGGCTACGCCGCGTCTGTGGGTCTCATGTTCGAGAAGAACACCACGGGCGGCTCGGTAATCATCCAGTCCATTCAGTTCGTCACCGCCGAGGAAGCTGAATGATCCCCTCCGAGGAGACTCGGACACAAGTTAACCATGCGGGAGAGGGCCAAAACGGCTCTCTCCCCGTAGAATTTTTCATCAACCATCAAAATTTCACCGCCCACTCCCATTTGAGTCGGCGGAGACACCGGATCAGCCGTAGCTGATGGTGTCGGAAAGGAAAAGTATCATGAACCAGAAGCCCAAGTATTACGTCACCACCGCCATCGCCTACGCCTCCAAGAAGCCCCACTTCGGCAACACCTACGAGGCCATCATGACCGACGCCATCGCCCGCTACAAGAGAGAGATGGGCTACGACGTCTACTTCTGCACCGGTACCGACGAGCATGGCCAGAAGATCGAGGATCTCGCCACCGCCGCGGGCATCACCCCAAAGGCCTACGTGGATGGCGTGGCCGGGGAGATCAAGGCTCTGTGGGACAAGATGAACGTCTCCTACGACTACTTCGTCCGCACCACTGACGACTACCACGAGGCCGCCGTCCAGAAGCTGTTCAAGAAGTTCTACGACCAGGGCGATATCTATAAGAGCCGCTACGAGGGCTGGTACTGCGTCCCCTGCGAGTCCTTCTTCACCGATACCCAGGCCGCCGACTGCAAGTGCCCCGACTGCGGCCGAGAGGTCCAGCGCGCCTCCGAGGAGGCCTATTTCTTCAACATGAAGAAGTACGCCGACCGACTCATGACCTACATCGAGGAGCATCCCGGCTTCATCGAGCCCGAGTCCCGCAATAAGGAGATTATCAACAACTTCCTGAAGGCGGGCTTGCAGGATCTCTGCGTGTCCCGTACCTCCTTCACCTGGGGCATCCAGGTGCCCTTCGATCAGAAGCACGTGACCTACGTCTGGCTGGATGCTCTGACCAACTATATCACCGCCATCGGCTTCGATCCCGACAAGACCTACGAGGAGCAGAGCGAGCATTTCAAGAAGTGGTGGCCCGCCAAC
>JAGAIH010000228.1 GCA_017626655.1 Clostridia bacterium
GATGCTCGGTGATGGGGGCTCCGCTGTAGGTCGCGGGGGCTTCGGCGGCGGTCACGGTCACGGGCAGAGCGGCAGCGGTGCCCGCCAGCATGAGGACCGCGAGAGCTGCGGCGATCAGGCGTCTCATGAATTTCATAGAAAGCTCCTTTGGGTGGATTCTCTTGCTCTTATTATATAGGATCGTTTGATTTTATGCAAGAGGTTTTTGCGATTTTTGTGCAATTTGCCACGTTCATTCTGCATAGAAGTTGGATCGCTCGTTTCGAGGGAGCGGATTTTTAATTTGTGTGGTACCGATTCGGTCAACGTTCAAATTTGGGTTTATCGGCCAGGGCTCTGCCCTGGACCCGCTTAAGGGACTTTTGAAAATAGCGGTGCAAGCACCGCGACAAATTTGCCGTAGCGGCAAATTTGAGAGTCCCTTAAGAATCCCCAAAACTTTTAAATAATAATCTTATTTATCAATGCTTTTTCAAAGTTTTTGGAGTTCTTAGAACCTTTTTTCAAAAAAGTTCTAAGCCGCCGGAGGCCGTTCCCCCGCTCCCCGATAAACCCCAATTTGCATCGACCCGAAAGCCGCAAACTCAAAAAGAAGAACCCGACACCAAAACCGGATGTCGGGTCCTCTCGACCGTATGTGCTGTATCAGAAAACCGGAATGAAGACGATCTTTCACTTACAACCAAGGAAGAAGCTTGGGACCATATTCCCGCTTTAGGATAGAGCGGATCAGCGGTCTCTTCTTCTGGCCTCGAAGCAGGCGCTGCAGTACACAGGTCTGTCCGCGCTGGGCTGGAACTTCAGTCTGGCGACGCCACCGCACTCGCTGCAGGTAGCCTCGAAATACTGAACGTCAGCTCTGCCGGCATTCTTCTTGGCGTCGCGGCAAGCCTTGCAGGTCTTGGGCTTGTTCTGGAAGCCCTTCTCGGCATAGAATGCCTGCTCGCCGGCCGTGAACACGAACTCATTGCCGCATTCCTTGCAGACAAGGGTCTCGTCCTCATAAACGGGAGTCTCCACGTTCGCGTCCATGATCTCATCTTCGTACATTGGTTTTTACCTCGCTTGAAATATTTCGCCCCGCGGCGGACTCACACCGCCATCTCGAAGCTGGTTGCCTCGCGTGCTGTTTGCACCATCGGAACAAGGATATAATTCTATCACCCACGTCACTCCTCGGGAGGCGTCAGCTTCTCCCGCAGCTTTTTGCGGATGCGATAGATCGCATTATGGACAGACCGCTCGTCTCTCCCCAGGCCCTCGGCGATATCCGCCACCGAAACCCCCGTGACGTACTGCCACCAGACGCGGTTCTCGTAGTCCGAGAGGTGTCCGCGGACGGTGCGGCAAAGGCGGTTGAAGCGCTCGTCCTCCTCCACAAGGCTGGCGGGGTCGGGGACGGTCAGCTCCTCCTCGGTGAGGGGCAGGGCGGACACGCGGCGCAGGGTCTGGAGGTGTCTCCATTCGGAGACCAGACCGTTCCGCAGGCAGATCTTGGCGTAGAGGCCGAAATCCACCGCGTCCTGCTCGGTGTCGTAGGAGGAAATGGCGCCCAGGAATACCCGCTCGGCCTCCTCCCGCATATCCGCGCGCTCCTGGTCGGTCATCTCGGAGGCGCCAAAGCGGGCGACCGAGGCATCCAGCAGGGGACGGTACTTGGCGATGAGGGCGAGGCAAGCCTCTCCGCTGCCTGCCTGGGCCTGAAGCACCAGATTGCGGACGGCAGGGTCGGGCTTATGGGTAGGGAGGGATTCGGGATGAGGATGATTCTGATTCATACCGTGGCACCTTTTCCGACGGCGGTATCCTGTCGGATTATCGCCGAAAGAGGATACAACTGTCCTTATACATACTATTATATCATGATTTTGCATAATGTCAAGTCCAAATTTGCGAGAAAATTTGTAGAATCGTGACACTTTCACCAAAAAGCGGCCTCGATTGTGGATTATCCCACACACAAAGGCCGCCGTATTGGTTGTTTTGACGAAGATTTATGGCCGTTTTTAGCATTTTGCCTTAATTCAAAGTTAAAACTTTGTGAATATTTTTTTGACCGTTTACGAACAAATTTTGCCCGTTTGGGGATGAAAATCAGCAAAATGACAACGGCGATAAGGATTTTTTGCTTTAACGCGTTACCTCGTTACATGGTGTACAGCCAGCCGTATTTGCGGCCGAAAATGTTGATGGCCACGATACCGCCTATGAACAAAGCGACGAAAACGAGGGCGAAGACGTCCCGCCCGTGGTACTTGAGGACGCGGAGCTTGGTACGTCCTTCCCCGCCATGGTAGCAGCGGCATTCCATGGCGGTGGCCAGCTCGTCGGCTCTGCGGAAGGCCGAGGCGAAGAGGGGGACGATGATGGGAATGAGGGCCTTGGCGCGCTTGGCCAGGCTTCCTGTGGTGAAGTCTGCGCCGCGGGCTTTCTGGGCGGACATGATCTTTTCGGTCTCCTCCATGATGGTGGGAATGAAGCGCAGGGCGATGGTCATCATCATGGCGAAGGCGTGGACCGGGACCTTGATCTTGGCCAGGGGGCGGAGTAGGCTCTCCAGGGCGTCGGTGAGGGCGATGGGGGTGGTGGTGTAGGTTAGAAACAGGCCCGTTCCGATGACCATGGCCAGGATACGCACCAGGATGAAGGCGGCGTGGTAGAGGCCCTTGGCGTAGATCTTGACGATCCAGAAGTCCACCAGGGGAGCGGCTCCCTCGGTGGTATCCACGATCCAGAAGATATTGAGGACGGCGGTGAAGGCCATGATGAAGATCAATACCTTGATGGAGCGAAGCACCACCCTCATGGGGATGCGGGAGATGAGGATCAGGGCGAAGGCCGAGACCAGGAGCAGAACGAAGGAGAAGGTGTTCTTGCAGAGGAAGGAGGCCACGATGTAGGCCACGGCGCAGATGACCTTGGCTCTGGGATCCATGCGGTGAAGCACCGACTCGGCGGGGTAGTATTGTCCGAAGGCGAATCCTTTCATGCGCGCTTCCCTCCCTTCCCACGGGCGTCGGAGAACAGCCTCATGAGGGCGTCCTCAGCGGAGTCCACGGTGTAGAGTCCCGCGGGCATGGGCATACCGCCCTCGCGGAGGAGCAGGCAGAGCTTGGTGATCTGGGGAATATCCAGCCCCACCGCCTCCAACTCGTCGGCGCGGGCGAAGACGTGGTCGCGGTCCCCCGCCATCAGCACCTTGGCGTGGGCCATGACCACCACGTCGTCGCAGTACTGAGCCATGTCCTCCATGCTGTGGCTGACGATGAGGACGGTACAGCCCGTGTTGCGGTTATACTCGCGGATACCCTGGAAAATGGTGTGGCGGCCTTGGGGGTCCAGGCCTGCGGCGGGCTCGTCCAGCACCAGCACCTCGGGACGCATGGCCATGATGCCCGCTATGGCGACGCGGCGCTTCTGGCCTCCCGACAGGTCGAAGGGGGACTTATCCATCAGATCGGCGGGGACCCCCGCGAAGGCGGCGGCCTCGTAGACCCGCTCGCGGATCTCCTCCTCGGAGAGTCCCATGTTGCGGGGGCCGAAGGCGATATCGGCGAAGACGGTCTCCTCGAAGAGCTGGTACTCGGGGTACTGCATGACCAGGCCTACGCGGTAGCGGACCTTGCCGATCTCGCGGGGCTTGGCCCAGATGTCCTCGCCGTCCAGCAGGACCCGCCCCTCCTC
Organism: Clostridia bacterium; assembly: GCA_017626655.1. The sequence continues at coordinate 3,685 of JAGAIH010000228.1, forward strand.
GGCGCGGGAGAGGCCGTTGAGCAGCTGGACAAGAGTAGACTTGCCCGAGCCGGTATGGCCGATGATGCCCGTGAGCTTGCCGCCGTGGATATCCAGGGACACGGAATCCAGGGCCTTGACCTCAAAGGGGGTGCCCTTGCCATAGTAGTAGGTGATATTTTCCAGGCGGATCTTGGGGTTTTCGGTTTGATTCATGATGGGGACCAACGGGGTGGTTCCCGTTTCCGTCCCGACCGCTTGCGGGTTCGGGCGGGGGGCTTTGGATTTCTTCATTATGGTATTTTCCTCACATTGATGAAGTGGGAGATTCAAATTTGGGTTTATCGGTCTGACGGAACAGAGTGGAATTGGGAAGGGGGACCCTCATCCGTCACGCCCTTCAGGCGTGCCACCTTCCCCCAGGGGAAGGCAAGTAGTCAGGTATGTTCCTCGTTCTCCCAAAACTAAAAACATACTGATATATATAAGTTTTTGGA
>JAGAIH010000229.1 GCA_017626655.1 Clostridia bacterium
AGGATACCTATGGCACAGAACAACCGCATGAAGCACATCCGCAATTACTCCATCATTGCCCACATCGACCACGGTAAGTCCACCCTGGCCGACCGTCTGCTGGAGCAGACCCAGACCCTGTCCGCCCGCGAGATGGAGAACCGCGTGCTGGATAACATGGACCTGGAGAAGGAGCGCGGCATCACCATCAAGGCCCGCGCCGTCAAGCTCAATTACGTTGCCCCCGACGGCGAGCTGTACGAATTCAACCTCATCGACACCCCCGGCCACGTGGACTTCAACTACGAGGTCTCCCGCTCCCTCAACGCCTGCGACGGCGCCCTCCTCATCGTGGACGCCACCCAGGGCATCGAAGCCCAGACCCTGGCTAATGCCTACCTGGCCGTGGACGCGGGGCTGGAGATCGTCCCCGTCATCAACAAGATCGACCTGCCCTCCGCCCAGATCGACCGCTGTCGGGAGGATATCGAGGACATCATCGGCATCCCCGCCGAGGGCTGTCCCGCCGTGTCGGCCAAGACGGGTCTGAACATCCCCGACGTCATGGAGGCCATCGTCCGTGACATCCCCGCCCCCACCGGCGACGAGGACGCCCCCCTCAAGGCCCTGATCTTCGACTCCTACTACGACAGCTACCTCGGCGTAGTGGTCAACATCCGGGTCTTTGACGGCACCCTCAAGGCGGGGGATACCATCCGCCTCATGAGCACCGGCGCCACCTTCGAGGTGGTGGACGTGGGTACCCTGGAGCCCTTCGGGCTGAAAAGCACAGGCTGTCTCCGCGCGGGAGAGGTAGGATACCTCACCGCCTCCATCAAGTCGGTGAGCGACACCCAGGTGGGCGATACCGTCACCCTTCAGAGCAACCCCACCGCCGAGCCCTGCCCCGGCTTTAAGGAGGCCCACCCCATGGTCTACGCGGGCATCTACCCCGCCGACGGCGCGCGGTACGGCGACCTCCGCGATGCCCTGGAGAAGCTCCGCCTCAACGACGCCGCTCTGGCCTTTGAGCCCGAGACCTCGGTGGCCCTGGGCTTCGGCTTCCGTTGCGGTTTCCTGGGTCTGCTCCACATGGAGATCATTGAGGAGAGATTGGAGCGTGAGTTCAACCTGGACCTCATCACCACCGCCCCCAGCGTGGTCTACGAGGTTACCCTCACCGACGGGCAGGAGATCATCGTGGACAACCCCTCCAACTACCCCACGAGCGACCTCATCAAGGAGGCCCGCGAGCCCATCGTCAAGGCCAACATCATCACCCCCACCGAGTACGTGGGTGGTCTCATGGACCTCTGCCAGGATCGCCGCGGTACCTTCATTGATATGAAGTACCTCGACCAGACCCGCGTGGAGCTGCACTACCACCTCCCCCTCAATGAGATCATCTACGATTTCTTCGACGCCCTGAAATCCCGTTCCCGCGGTTACGCCTCCCTGGACTACGAGCTGTTGGGCTACGAGCCCTCCAAGCTGGTGAAGCTGGACTTTTTGCTCAACGGCGAGCAGGTGGACGCCCTGTCCTTCATCGTCCACGAGGAGAAGGCCTACGGCCGCGCCCGCAAGGTGGCCGAGAAGCTGAAGGAGAACATCCCCCGCCAGCTCTTCGAGATCCCCATCCAGGCCGCCATCGGCTCCAAGATCATCGCCCGCGAGACCGTCAAGGCCATGCGTAAGGACGTGCTGGCCAAGTGCTACGGCGGTGACATTACCCGTAAGAAGAAGCTGCTGGAGAAGCAGAAGGAGGGTAAAAAGAAGATGCGCCAGCTGGGCTCGGTGCAGGTGTCGCCGGAGGCGTTCATGGCGGTGCTGCGGTTGGATAGTGACGATCAGTAAGGAGACGCGGCAGGGCGCCGCCCTGCACCCGCCAAGGACCTTTCTTGAAAGAAAGGTCCTTGGAACTCCAAAGAACTTCAAAAAGGAAAATAATATGCTGGAAACCTTTAAAGAACATACGGCTTTGGAGATCGGCGGGCATCTAGTGGTGGTTGGCGAGCAAGCGCCCTACAGTTTCCCCGAACAATCCGATCATCCGCATTATTTTGTTACGATCGACGGCGAACCGGGACGGTTGACCGTCTACCGCCGCGGCGTCATCAAGTGGTCGCTATTCAAGTCCGGAAAGTATGTGCCCGAGCTGTACAAGAACGCGCCTACAACGGTTGTTATTGAGTACCGCGACGGGCGGGTGTTCGAATGGTTGGAGAAAAACGGCCTGGGTAATGCCTATAACGGTCAGTTTGGACTGTCGGTCTCCCTTGACGGCCGTTTCGTGTTCGTGCAGTCGTGGGAGAAAGGGCTGTTCTGCTACAACGCCCAAACGGGGGATCTTGTATGGCGCACCAAACGGCGGTTCGGCATTACCAACATTTACGTCAATGAGAAAACCGTTCTCTGCCATCAGCACGACAAAGCCCTTCAGCTTCTGGATATCGAAACGGGTGAGGTCGTCAAGGAGAAGACCCCCGCCCGCGATTGGGGCTTCACCTATTTGAAGGAAGGCTACATCATCTGCCACACCTCCGCCCGCAAGTGGGAGATCATCCGCACCGAGGATTTGGAGACGGTGGAAGAGATCCCCGACAAGCTCTTCGGCAAAGGGGAGTGGTGCATCAACAGCATCCGCCTGACCGAGGAAGGCAAGCTGGTCTGGCGAGGCTTCCAAGACGTATGGGATGACAGCGTGCAACCGCCCGAAATGCTTCCCAACCGCGAAACGCAAGGGGAAGTCGTGATCCAAAAACTAATGACGGAGGATTCGAATCATGGAACCTAACCGCTACAACTCCATCCGCCCCGGAAAGATCTGGCTGGACACCGAGGGCAAGCGCATCCAGGCCCACGGCGGATCCATCATGTACTGGGAGGGCGCTTACTACTGGTATGGCGAGAACAAGGAATTCACCGATCCCGAAAAGGGCATCTGGCACTGGGGCGTGCGGTGCTACAAGTCCACCGACCTCTACAACTGGGAGGATCTGGGGCTCATCATCCCCCCCAACACCGAGGATCCTACCTCCTCCATCCACCCCACCTCCCTGATGGACCGCCCCCACATCATCTACAACCAAAAGACGGGGAAGTTCGTCTGCTGGCTCAAGATCATGCACCGCGACGGCACCCAGGATGAGACCGTCCTCACCGCCGACGCCCTCACAGGCCCCTACACCATCGTCCGCGAGGGCCTGCGCCCTCTGAACATGAGCGCGGGGGACTTCGATCTGGTAGTGGCTCCCGACGGCAAGGCCTACTACTACTTCGAGCGGGTCCACTCCGAAACCATCTGCGCCGACCTCACCGAGGACTACACCGACGTCACGGGCTACTACTCCACCCATTTCCCCCGCCCCTATCCGCCGTATGTCCGTGAGGCTACCGCACACTTTATGCGGAAAGGGAAGCACTATTTGATTACCTCGGGGACCACCAGCTACCTCCCCAATCCTTCCGAATTGGCGATAGCCGACACATGGCACGGCCCCTATACGGTGCTGGGCGACCCCCACCCCACCGACGACAGCCGCACCTCCTTCCACAGCCAGGTATCCAGCGTATTCAAGGTTCCGGGCAAGAAGGATCTCTACATCGCCTGCGCCGACCGCTGGCTCCCCCACCGTATGGACGTCCCCTACGAGCTGTACGAAAAGGCCTTTGCCGACGCCTTCGGGTACGATGCCACCCCCGAGGAGCGCGCCGCGGCGGGCGCCCTGATCCCCACCCTGGAACAGCCCAACACCCGCGAGGCCGACTATGTCTGGCTCCCCTTCCGCTTCGACGGGGAGATGGCCTACCTCGACTGGCACGACGAGTGGCGGATCGAGGATTACGAGTAACCGAAAGGAACCCATATCATGCACATCATCAAAAACCAAGGCATCTGCGATCCCCATATGCACATATACAACGGCCGCGTGTACATGTTCGCCTCCCACGATCGCTCCCCCGGCAACGACATTTACCGCATGGACGATTGGAAGGTCTTTTCCACCGACGATCTGGTGAATTGGACATTGGAATATACCCTCCACCCTGAGGACACCTTCCTCGGCAAATGCGACGAGTGCTACGCCACCGACTCCGCCGAGCGGAACGGAAAGTATTACTTCTACTTCTCCCACCAGCAAAAATGCACCGGTGTGGCGGTAGCCGACAAGCCCGAAGGCCCCTACGTAGATGCTCTCGGCAAGCCCCTCCTTCCCCAGGGCCTGGCGGACACCCCCTCCTACGATCCCTGTGTCTTCATCGATGACGACGAGGCGAAGACCCCCTACATCATCTGGGGCTTTACCTGCTTCGACAAAAAGTACCACATCGCCCGTCTGAACGAGGACATGATCTCCCTGGCCGAGGAGCCCCGCCCCATCGAGCACGGCCCCTTCTGGGCGGATGCGCCCTGGGTCTGGAAGCACAATGGACTCTATTACCTCATCACCCACCGCTCCTGGTACTCCACCGCCGAGAGCATCTACGGCCCCTACACCTACCGTGGCCGCTTCTGCTACGATTGCAACAACGTGGATCACCCCTGCGTCTTCGACTTCCACAACCAGACCTACCTCGCCTACGGTGTCCCCGCCAACTACGGAGAGGCCGAGACCGACCATTTCTTCCGCGCCACCAAGATCATTTACGCCCACTACAAAGCCAACGGCGAGATCGTCACCGACGAGTTCATCGAGGACGTGGGCGTGGGTCAGTACGATGCCTCCTGGAAGCGCATCAAGGGCGAGTGGTACTTCGCCGCCTCCGACGGCGTGTTCAAGAAGGAGAACGGCGACGGATTTGAGATGCGGGGCATCACCGACGGCGCGTACCTGTACTATCAGAA
>JAGAIH010000230.1 GCA_017626655.1 Clostridia bacterium
ATAACCAAAGCCAAGGAATTTCTCGCCAACATCTTTGAAGAGTTCCGCATCCACCCCGACAACCGTGGTGTGACGTTATACTATGACATCTCGGCCTCGGCGATATAGGCGGCGTTGACATGGCCCAGCGCGTAGGCCAGCGTATGGTCTCTCTCGCTCATAGCTTGAACCCCCTTTCGGTCAAATGCTTGTGCAAACGCTCCCGCATACGGTGGAGCTTGACGTAAACCGTATTCGCTGTCATGCCGTAGGCGCGGGCGAGATCGGCCACCTCGTAGAAATACCAGTAGCGGCCCAGAAACAGGGCGCGGTCGGTGGGGGTGAGCTTCCCCAGAAAATCGTCCAGCGCCTCGGTCAGGGCAGGGTTATCCTGGGCGGTGTCGGGGGAAATGGCGGTCAGCTCGTCCAGAGCCTCGGTCATGTGGATGTTGCGCTTGGCCCGCCGCATGGCGCGGTAGCGGTCGATGGAGAGGTGGCGCACCAGCCGCCCCAGATAATCCTTAAGGGAGAAGGGCTTTTGGGGCGGGATGGTCTGCCATGCCTTCAGGTAGGTGTCGTTGACGCACTCCTCGGCATCGGGCTCGCTCTCCAGGATCTGCACCGAGATGGCGTGGATATAGCTCCCGTAGCGGCGGGCGGTCTCGGTGACGGCTTGCTCGTCCCGCGCCCAGTACAGGGAGACGATCTCGGCGTCGGTCAGGTAGGGTCTCATGGGGGCTCCTTTCGAGAGATTGGTTTTCAAACGGGGGTCACGGTGTATACGCAGATTCCCTTCACTTCCTCCTTGGGAAGCTCTTCATCCAGGGGGATCTCTCCTTTGGAGAGGTACGAAAATTCAGCGGCGGGGAAGGTGTGGGCGGGGATAGGCTCGGTCAGACGGCGGGGAGGCGGTGTGCATATGCCGTGTACGGTGTTCTCCTTGTCCAGAAGAATGTAGGTACAGGACACCTCCACCTCGCGGGTGCCTACGTACTCCTCGGTGACGTGAAGCTGTACGGGGTATATGTCTTTGCGGGGTTTCTCTTCCTCCTTCGTGCCGTATAAGGGCTTTACTTGAAAGCCGTCGAAACGGAAATTCTTTTCGGCGCTGACGCCATGGAACAGGGAGGTCTCCAACGTATAGGAAAAGGTGTGGAAATCCCGCCCGGGTCGGAAGCATAGATATTTCTCCATGCCTCGGACAAACCCCGTGACTGTCTGGGTATCCTGCCCAAGTATCCTGCCGTCTGTGTTCAGGTAAGTGACGGTAACGGTGACGGTATATGCATTCATGGAGCAATGCGCCAGACAGAGTAGGACTATATTTTCCTCGCCAAAGGTACATTTCTTTTCCTGCACCCGAAAGCCCTTGACCATGACAGCATCCAAGGGGATCTCCGTGCGGCTTCGGAGGTTATTCGCATCGTGAGCGGCGACGGCGGCGACGGCCACAGCCAGGAAAGTGGAGGAGCTTAGGATCATACCCACCAGCATGCGTATAGGATTATATGTAGTGTTTGAGTTGGACAGGATATAGAGCTCAAAGCAGGTGAGGAGCAGGAAGGCGATGATGGCGATGATGATGTGCTTGGTTCGTTTTTTCATGGCTGGACCTCCTTACTGAATAGGCGTCACGCTATATACGCACAGCCCCGTCAGCCCGATCCCTCCCAGCTCCTCGCCCAGCGGGATATTCCCCTCGGTGTGGATCTCAAAGGCGGCGGCGGTGACGGTGCGGGAATCAAACGGGGACGTCAGGGTGCGGGTCTCGGCATGACACAAACCGTGGACGGTGTTCTCTTTGTCCAAAAGGAGGTAGGAGCAGACCACCTCTACGGCGGCAGTTCCCGTATATTCCTCGTAGATCTCCAGCTCTATGGGGCAGCTTCCCTTGTAGGGGGCTGTCAAGGGGAGCGGAGTGGTCGCACGGAAGTAATCGGCGCGGAATGTCCGTTCGTGGCAGATACCGCGGTAGAAGGAGGTCTCCAGGGTGTAGGTGAAGGAGTGGAATTCCCGTCCGGGACGGAAGCACAGATGCTTTTCCATGCCTCGTACCATGCCGTGGACGGTCTGGGTCTCGGTGCCCAGTACCTTTCCCGCCACGTTGAAAAACGTGACCTCAACGGTGACGGTGGCGGTTCTCCTGGACGGGTTGTAGAGGGTCAGGACCACAAGGTTTTCCTCTCCCAGGGTACAGTAGCGCTCCTTGACGCGGATGCCCTTGACCACGGTGTAGTCGATGGGTTCATATTTGCGGGAACGGCGGGTCTTCTCGTCGATGAAAGCCACCAACACCGCCGCGATGGTCAGAAGGATGCCCGTAGCAATGAGTAAGCGGTTCTGGGTATAACGGAGGCATATGTCAAAAGCGGCGATGGCGACGATGGCAATGAGGATGGCAATGATCTTGGCGACGCGGTTTTTCATGAGATCACTCCACCGTATACACGCAGATACAGTTCACCCCATCCCCCTGCAATTCCTCGGGCCAGATCACCTTGTTCTCGGTCGTAAAGGCGAATTCATAGACTGCGGCGGCAACGGGCTCCTCCATAGGGGAGTCATATACGGTCGTAGTGCCCATGGGGAAGATATCGTAGATCTCACCATTCTTGTCCAGAAGAATATACGTAGGCGTGAGCTTAACGGCTTTTGTACCTGTAAAGAAAATGTTCATA
>JAGAIH010000231.1 GCA_017626655.1 Clostridia bacterium
CATATCACCGCCTTCAACGGCGTGCCTACCATGTTCATCGCCATGATGCAGCACGAGGATTTCCCCAAGACCGATTTCTCCCATATGCGGATCGGCATCATGGCGGGCGCTAACTGCCCCGCCGATCTGATGAAGAAGGCGGCAAGACCCGACGTCATGAATATGCGGGAGATCGTGTCGGTCTACGGTCAGACCGAGGCCGCCCCCGGCTGTACCATGTCCAGCTACTACGACAGCCTGGAGGTCCGCACCGAGACCGTGGGCTCCGCCTTTGCCAACGTGGAGTGCAAGATCATCGACCCCGAGACGGGTCTGGACTGCCCCGACGGGGTCAACGGTGAGTTCGTGGCCCGTGGCTACAACATCATGAAGGGCTACTACAAGATGCCCAAGGCCACCGCCGAGACCATCGACGCGGACGGCTGGCTCCACACGGGAGACCTGGCCTGCCGCCGTCCCGACGGGAACTACCTCATCACGGGACGCTTGAAGGATATGATCATCCGCGGCGGTGAGAACATCTACCCCAAGGAGATCGAGGAATTCATCTACACCCATCCCAAGGTGCGTGACGTCCAGGTCATCGGCGTGCCCGACCAGCAGTACGGCGAGGAGATCATGGCTTGCATCATCCTCAAGGAGGGCGAGACCATGACCGTGGAGGAGATGAAGCAGTACATTCTCGACCACATGGCCCGCCACAAGGTGCCCCGCTACATCGACTTCGTGGAGAAGTTCCCCATGAACGCCGCGGGTAAGATCCTCAAGTACAAGATGCGCGAGGAGGCCGCCGAGAGACTGGGGCTGAAGAATTAATTGCGGTTTGTCGGTCTGCGACCGAAAACCGCAAATGATGTGCTCCATTGGCGCAATGAAGTTCACCGCGGGGATCCCGCAGTGAAATGATGTTGCCCCGCTGGGGCAAATGATGTGCGCCCGACGGGCGCAATGGAGGAGAACGAGTGCCCTTGGGGCATGGCGGGCTTCGCCCAACAAACTCAAATTGAAAAAACAACCCAAGAACCATTATGATCAACCAATACACCGTTATCGATGCCCATTGCCACGTCTACCCCGAAAAGATTGCGGCGAGGGCGGTGGAGTCCACCGATCATTTCTACGATACCCACGCTCACGGGCAGGGGACCGTGGCTGACCTGCTGGCCGTCGGCGAGGCGGCGGGATGCGACGGCTACGTGATCCAGTCGGTGGCATCCACCCCCCACCACGTGGAGTCCATCAACCGCTTTATCGCTGCGGCTATTGCCGCGGACATATCCGAGGCCGAGAGCCAGGGACACAGCGGCAAGCTCACGGGGCTGGGAACTCTCCACCCCGATCATCCCGACCTGAAGGGGGCGGTGGAGGATATCCTCTCCCACGGCCTCCACGGGGTCAAGCTCCATCCCGATATGCAGAAGTTCTGCATCGACGATGAGCGCGCCTACCCCATCTATCAGCTTTGCGTAGAGTATGATCTCCCCATCCTCATGCACATGGGGGATCCCCGCTTTGACTATTCCCACCCCGACCGCCTCTACCGTGTGCTGACCGACTTCCCCACCCTCACCGTGGTGGCCGCCCACATGGGAGGCTGGGCCAACTGGGACTACGCCTGTGACAGGCTCTCCGACTTCCAAAATCTCTACGTGGACACCTCCTCCAGCATGGCCACGGCGGTGAAGGACTACGGCATCCAGCCTCACGTCACCTCCCTGACCCCCGCCCATACCGCCGCACTCATCCGCCGATGGGGCGCGGAGAAGGTGCTGTTCGGCACCGACTATCCTATGTGGTCCCAGGCTGACGATTTGGCTGTGTTCTTTGAGATGGGCTTGACCGAAGCAGAAAATCGCATGATCCTTGCCGAGAACGCGAAACGCGTATTTCGGATCCAATAAGCCCAAAAACATGAAACCCACCCGCAAAAAACGGGTGGGCTTTGCTATGGGGACGGTCAGTCGTCCTCTTCCCGGGACAGATCGTCATACATCCTCTTGTACAGCTCCAGCGGCTCCATGAGGTTCAGCTCGCGGGTCTTGAAGACGTCGCACACGGCCTCTACCTGTGCCTGGCGGGACTCGCTTCGGTCTTCCTCACTCTCATCCCCGTCCAGCAGGGCGAGGGCGTTGGTCAAGTGACGGAGGGAGCTTCCGTCCTCCTCGGTCAGATGCTTTTGCAGGGCAGAGATCTGGGTAAAGATCTCTCGGGCGGTCAGCTTGGTCTCTTCCATATTTGTCCTCCTTTACCGAACGGTCAGCTCCATGGCCACCGTGCTGATGGCGGGCTCTGCGGGGATTTCCAGAATGCCCTTGTCCACCATGGAATCCAGCAGAATGCTGCGTACTTTCCACATGGTGGAGGAGGCGCAGTAGGGAAGCTGCTCCTCCAGAATGGCGTGACCCTCGCGGCGGAGCAGCTCGACCATGCGGTCGAATATGGCCTGGGCGGAGGCCTGCAGGGCGGCGTACCCGGGGAGCGCTGTGATCTTGGCTCGGATGGCTTCTTTTTCCTCACCACGGAAGGTGATGATGTTGGGGACGACCTTGCCGTCCTCATTGACCGAGAAGGTGTAGGGGTTGCGGCGGTCAAAGATCTCTTTTTCGGTGGGGGTCAGGGTATTCACGCTACGATCCTCCGAGATCAGCTCACCGATCAGCTTGATGGCGGGGGAGCTCCAGGTGGCAGCGCGGTCCCACATATCCCACTTGCCGATCTGGTAGCTCCAGAAGGTGGTGCCCAACATGGAGCCGCTATGTCCCACGAACCACTCCTCCTCGATGCCCTCGCCCTCGTAGCCGATGAAGCCCCAGCTATCATTGGGATGTTTGTGCTTCACGGGAAATTCGTGGGTGTGACCCTTGCAGCCGCGGACACACTGATCCAGCAGCTCCAGGGCCAGGTGCCACTTCATGTCCCCGTCGGTCATGGCCTCGGGGATGAAGCATCCCTTGCGGTAGATGGGGATGGCTTTGTCCATCAGGGCATTGTACCGCTCCGCCCAATCGCGGGTCATGAGGATCAGCTCGTTGCGGATGGTGATCTGGAGATCGCGGCTCTCGATGAAAAAGTTGGTGACGTAGCGGTTGCCCACCTCCTTGAGGAGCCCGGCATCCACCAGCGCGGCGATCTCCTCCTCCATGTAGGGCATCGCCACACCGACGGCTACCGACAGCTCCTCTGCAGTGGACGGGTTATTGCTGGCCTCCAGCAAAATGTTCCTGGGAAGCATACGCTGAACGGCGGAATGGGGCAGGCCACTGTCCTGACATCCGCTGGATACGAAGCTCACCTCCTCGGGCTTATAACTCTTGGGTCCAAATTCTCTTGCCATTTTCATTCCCTCCTTGAGAAGATTACGGGAGCGGAACAGACGGGATTTCACCGTACCCTCGGGCTGGCCCAGGGCGCGGGCAATATCCCCCACCGATCTGTCCTCGATGTAGTAGGCTACCACGATCTCACGGTAGTCCCGACCCAGAAAGGCCAGCTCACGGCGCAGGACGGCCATCTCCTCGTTGTGAGCATATTCCTCAGCCACGGATGGGGTCGTATTGTAGCCCCCCGCGGTCAGAAGGTTCTCGGTCTCGGGATCGTCGGGGTCGATGAAGGACTCGTTTTCCCCGCGGCGGCGGTTGGTCTTGGCCCACAGGGCATAGCGGTTGCGCGCGATCTGCCATACCCAGGCGGGGAAGCTCAGAATCTCCACGCCCTCGTGAAGGGCGGTCAGGATCTGAAGCGTGATATCCGAAGCCAAGTCCTCGGCCTCATGGGAGTCGCCTGTCTTGCGGAGGCAAAAGTAGAAGATCTTGCCCATGTAGTCACGGGCGTACTCCTCCGCCAGGCGGTGTCGATCGGTCATGTTCCTCACTCCTTTCGGTCATATAGTGTGGGGAAATGGGGAATGGTTGCAAGAAATTTTTTGTTTTTTTAAAATTTGGGTTTATCGGTGTGTTGACCGTTCCCTTGCCTTCTCCAGCGGAGAAGGGGGACCGCGAAGCGGTGGATGAGACCGAGCAAGCTCGGCGAGTATTTGTAAGCCAACTTACCGGGATTACAGTTACGCTCCTACAA
>JAGAIH010000232.1 GCA_017626655.1 Clostridia bacterium
CCGCGGGGGAAGGTGCCGACCAGCTCCTGCGGCGGGAGGCGGATGAGGGTGGATCGTGTCACCGCCTCTTCCGTCAGACCACAGACCTATAAACTGCAATTTTCACAGCTGCTTCCGCAGCTTCTCCAACGCCGCCTTTTCCACTCTGGACACCTGGGCCTGGGAGATGCCGATCTCGGCGGCGATCTCCATCTGGGTCTTGTCCTTGTAGTAGCGCAGGGATATAATCTTCTGCTCGCGGGGGGTCAGGGTCTTGACCGCCTCGCGGAGGGCGATGTTCTCCAGCCAGGACTCGTCGGTGGAATCGCGGGAGGTGTCGGAAAGCTGGTCGATGACGTAGAGGGAGTCCCCATTCTCCGAGAAGACGGGCTCGTAGAGGGATATGGGCTCGATGATGGCCTCCATGGCCGAGACTACCTGCTCGCGGGTAGCACCGATGCGGTCGGCGATCTCCTCGGGGGTGGGATCGCGGTTCAGCTCGGCGGACAGCTCGTCCCGCGCCTGGAGGGACTTGTAGGCCATATCCCTGACCGAGCGGCTGACCCGCACCGCGGAGGAGTCCCGTAGAAAGCGGCGGATCTCCCCGATGATCATGGGGACGGCGTAGGTGGAAAACATGACCTCCTTTTCGATGTCGAAGTTGTCCACCGCCTTGATGAGGCCGATACAGCCCACTTGGAAGAGGTCGTCGGGGTTTTCCTTTCTCCCCGCGAAGCGCTGGACGATGGAGAGGACCAGGCGGAGGTTTCCGCAGATCATCTCCTGTCTCGCGGACTCGTCCCCTGCCCGCACCCGCTTCATGAGGGCTTGCTTTTCCTCCTCGGTCAGCACCGTAAGCCCCGAGGTATTGACACCGCATAGGATAACTTTACTGTGATACATGGCAAATCTCCCACTTTTTGAGATGGGAGGAGTATTTGCCGAAAACGGGGTCGGTTATGCGGCGGAGGGGTTGGGAGAAAATGGGGGAGCAGGAAATAGGGCGCGCCTCCCCATCCCGAGACCCAGGAAGGCGTCGGGCGCACGGAGGCACGCCCCTTGGGGTGTGTCTTTTGAATCAACCGTTGTAGGCGGCCTCGTCACAGATGACGGTCACGTCGGCGTGGAGGTTCAGCATGGAGGCGGGGCAGGAGGTGTCCAGCTTGCCCTCCAGCATCTTGGCGATGGCTTCGTGCTTGGCGGCGCCGTTGGCCAGGATGATGATCTTCTTGGCGCCCAGGATGGTACCGATACCCATAGTGAGGGCCTTGGTGGGGACGTCGGCCTCAGAGGCGAAGAAGCGGGCGTTGGCCTTGATGGTGGACTCGGTCAGCCCCGTGACGTGGGTCTTGACCTCCAGGGCGGAGTCGGGCTCGTTGAAGCCGATGTGGCCGTTCTGGCCGATGCCCAGGACCTGGACGGCGGCGGGACCGACCTTGGCCACGATCTCCTCGTAGGCCTCGCAGGCGGCGGCGGGGTCAGCGGCCTGACCGTCGGGGACGAAGGTGCGGGTCTTGTCGATGTTGACGTGGTCAAAGAGATTCTGATTCATGAAGTAGCGGTAGGACTGGTCGTTTTCGGGGGAGATGGGGTAGTACTCGTCCAAATTGACGGTGGTGACCCCCGAGAAATCGATCTCGCCGGCCTTGTTCATCTCGATGAGCTTCTTGTACATTCCCACGGGGGTGGAGCCGGTGGCCAGGCCCAGCACGCAGGCGGGAGCGGAATTCATGACCTTTGCCACGATGTCGGCGGCGGCGGCGGACATTTCGTCGTAGTTCTTGCAGATAATGAGCTTCATAGCGGTATTCCTTTCTTTCGCGGATGATGGTATTGTATCCGTTGTCGGGGAAAATTATGACCGTGTCGGGTGGGTCAGATCTTGTCGCTGTCGTCGTCGGGGATGGCTTCCTTCATGGCGGCGATGGCGCACTCGATCATGCTGTCGTCGGGCTCCAGGACGGTGATGCGCTGGAACCAGAGGCCGGGGGCGGCGATGATGCGGGTGAGCCAGTTGTCGTGGCGGCCGCAGAACTTGATGAGCTCGTAGCCGATGCCCATGACCAGGGGGAACACTGCCAGCTTGCAAAGCACGCGCAGGACGGTGGGGAGGGTGGCGGGGATGAAGAAGCCCACCAGGATGGAGACCAGCATCATGAGGACCAGGAAGGAGGTACCGCATCTGGGATGGAAGCGGCGCTCCTCGCGGATGTTCTCCACGGTCAGCTCCTTGCCGTGCTCGTAGCAGAAGATGGTCTTATGCTCGGCGCCGTGGAACTGGAAGGTGCGGCGGATATCCTTCATGAGGAGCATGAGGGACATATAGCCGATGAGCAAAAGGACGCGCAAAACGCCCTCAAAGACCGACTGGGCAAAACGGTTTTCCGCGTCTACCCAAGGGATGAAGCGGGCCAGGACGTCATCGTAGAGCCAGGCGGGCATGACGATGAAGAGGCCTATGGCGATGGCCATGGCGAAGATCACCGAGATCACCATGATGACCGTCATCATGGGGGAGCTTCCCTTCTTTTTCTCGGTGGGCTGCTCCGCCGTACCGTCCAAGGGGGCCACGGTACCCTCGGCGAGGGGATCGGCGGCGGGGGCTTCGACAGTCTCTGCGGGTTCGGGAGCGGACTCCACCGCCTCGGGGGCGGGAGTTTCCTCGGCTACGGGTGCGGTCTCACCGTTCTTGGCGGCCTTTTTGGCGGCTTTTTCGGCCTTCTTGGCGGCCTTCTTCTCGGCCTTTTCCTTTTCCATCTCGGCCTCGATCTCCTCCAGGCCCGAGATCTCGGCGGAGCGCATGAGGCACTTGTAGCCGAAGGTCATGGAGTCGATGAAGCCCACCACGCCCCGGATGATGGGCCAGCGGAGGATGGCGGGGCGCTCCTTGCCCACCGTGGGGAAGGTCTCGAGGACGATCTCACCTTGGGGGTTTCGGACGGCCATGGCGGTGGTCTTGGGGCCCCGCATCATGATGCCCTCCATGAGTGCCTGGCCGCCGATGGAGGTCTTTTTCATGGGGC
>JAGAIH010000233.1 GCA_017626655.1 Clostridia bacterium
AAAAATACACACAACAAATATTTATAAGTTATCCACATATCCACAACACTTATCAACAACTTATTAACACAAATATTCACAACATTATTTTATTAAAATATTCGTAATACATATTATATATTATTTGTCAAGTAGAAAATAATTATTTTTTATTTTTAATAGAAATGCTATTGACAAATCTTAATAGATATGCTATTATAATAGTACAACTATTGAAAGGAGGTTGTTCATGTACATTGATAAGAAACGTAAGGAGTGCAACATGACGCAAAAGGAGCTTGCGGCAAAGCTGAATGTAACCCAAGGCGCGATCTCTCAGTGGGAACAGGGACTCGTTGAACCCTCTCTGAAGTACATCGTGCTGATGGCAAAGATCTTTGGCTGTACCGTCGATGAATTGGTCGGCGCGGAATCCGTTAGCTTGCAATCCACCGCGCCGGGGGATGCGCTCCATCCCGCTTAAAAAAGAAGACCGCAACGCGCTCGCAACGCATTACGGTCAGGAAGTGCAGGATTTTTTGCGGAACCCTTGCACTCCTATTCTACCACATTTCCCAAGAAAAAGCAATAGGAGGAAACAAAAAAAACATGGAAAAAATCATTGTTCCCTGCCCCAAGAAGGTTCGCAACGACCTCTGCGGGCTTATCCGCGTCTCCCCCGAGGCCGAGAGCATTCTGCGGCGTATGTGCCGAGAGACCGGGGTCCCCATCAGCCGTATTGCCAGTGCCATCATCGAGCAAGCCGCCGATTACGTGGAGTTCGTCCGCCCCGATCACATCGTGTAAGGAGGTATCACCATGCAAAGCGACAGCAGCGCAGACGACCAAGCCATCCTTACCCGCAGCACGATCATGTCCAAATCGGGCGAGATCATTTCAACCGAGACCACCGCCGCAGGTGAAGCTGTTCCCTTCCCGTCCCGCGGCTTGACCCTATCCGACAGCGCCTGCCGCACCCTCGCCCGCGCCCTCGTCCGAACGGTTCGGGCCTACTACCGGGACCCCGCCCACCGCGCCGAGTTCGAGGCATGGTATCTGGAGCGGTACGGCAAGCCCTACCAATGGAACAAGAAAGGAGGCCCCGCCCCTTGAACGAGACCAAACCCAAGCGCCGCCACAAGCGGCCCAAGACCCCGCCGGGCTACCTGCCCTCCGAGTTCTACTTCTACAAGTACAACCTCCGCGCCCGCGAGCTGAAGGTGGCGCGTGCTCACGGGCTGAAGCATCTCCGCGTCGGGAACTACTACTTCTACAAGGAAAAGGAGCTGAACGATTTTTACGCGGGGAAATATGGGACGCCTTACCGAAGTAACACAAACCAGGAGGATAACACAACATGAAATATGAGATCATCAACCCCTCTGACAAGTGCTTCATCGAAGCCGAGTCCGACACAGTAGCCGCCTTGGTCGGTAATGCCTTGGGAAACGGCTATTACGGCGTGCGAGACGAAAACGGTAAAGCTGTTCTTCACATTATGCAGTCCGTCTCCGAGGCCGTGAATATGACCGAAGGTGAGCTGTCTGCCTTCATCGACAGCCACCACCGAGAGATCCGCAAGGCCTTCGAGAGCTTCCGCTACGCAAGCGAACGCACCAGCCTGAACAACATTGAAGCAAGAGCGCAGGCATACGCAAGGGCGTTCCTTTCCAAGTATGGGGTGTGAAATGAGGATCAAGACCAACACCCTCCCCTGCCACCGTTGCGGCAAGCTCCCCACCACCTTCATCCACGACAGCGAGGCCTACCTGGTCGGTGACCGCGAATGCCCCACCTGCCGCCGCGTAGTGGAGCGCTTTGATGATCCGGGGATCGCCATCAGCCGTTGGAACCACACCGTCACCCGCAAGACCTTCGCGGGAGCCACGATCCCCAATCGGGAGGTACCGACCGAGGTCTTCAACGCCATCATGAAAGACCGTATCATCCTCCATCGCAGTCCCTGCGGGTGCGACGGCGGCGGTACCGTCAGGATCCTCATGCCCGTCTACGGCATGGTGGGTCTGTACATCGAATGCCCCTACTGTAAGGCGAGCACAAGAGTCTATTCGCCCGTTGAGGCCATCTTTGACGAGCGCTCCACGCGCTCGGCCACCCCCTATACCTTCGAGGCCATCACGCAGGCTTTGCGGTTGGCGGTGGAGGAATGGAATCAGATCGGCGAAAGCCAAAAAGGAGATACAAATGCCTGAATACGAAACCCTCTTCGACTCCGATCTCGCGGAGCACGAATACATGCTTGAACAGCAGAAAAAGAAGGAAAAGGAACAGGAGCAGGAGCACCTGCTTCACCCCTTCAAGTCACCTACATACGAGACCGAAGCTTCCCCTCACGCGGAAAGGAGCTCTCATGAATAACAAGACCCTCGGTAACAGCTTTGAATCCGACTTTGCCGCCCTGCTGGCCGAGAACCGCTTCTGGGCCCACGTCATGGCTCCCAAGGCCGGCGGCCAGCCCTCGGATATCATCGCCGCCCGTGACGGACGCGGCTACCTCATCGACGCCAAGGTCTGCTCGGGGGGGAGCTTCCCTCTCCGCCGAGTGGAGCCCAACCAGTACACCGCCATGAACCTCTGGGAGGATTGCGGCAACGGCTCCGCCTGGTTCGCGATCCGCCTCTCGGACGGCTCCATCTACATGCTGACCTTCTTTATAGCCCAGACCTTCGCCGTGGTGCGGGGGCGGGTCAGCCTGTCCGAGGAGGATATCCGCAGAGAGGGGCTGACCTTTGAAAAGTGGCTGGAGGTGATGCCCTGATGGAGCGCAGACCCACCACCCTCACCATCTCCGCCGACCTCCGCGTGAAAAATCCCCCGCCCGCGCTGGTGTCGTGGTGCAAGACCCACCTCATCCTGCCCAACCCCGAGTTTGCCAAGCTTCAGCGCATGGGCAAGTGGACGGGCAACACCCCCGGCAGTCTGTGGCTCTTTAAGTCCGACGCGGGGGAATTGATCCTTCCCTTCGGGACTCTGCGGGAGATCCTGCCCATGGTCAAGGCATCCCCCTACGGCTTCGCGGTGGAGACCGACTTCCCCGCCCCCCGTCCCGTGGACTACGCCTGTACCGTCCCCCTCTACGACTACCAGATCCCCGCCGTGGAGGCTCTGGCCGCCGCCAAGTACGGCATCCTGCAATCCCCCGCCGGCTCGGGCAAGACCCAGATGGGGATCGCCCTCATCGCCCGCCTGGGGCTGAAGACCCTGTGGCTGACCCACACCGCCGACCTTCTGAAGCAGAGCTACGAGCGGGCCGCCCTCTACATGGACAAGTCCCTGTTCGGCACCATCACGGCGGGCAAGGTGGATATCGGCGCGGGCATCACCTTCGCCACGGTACAGACCCTGGCCAAGCAGGATCTTGACCAGTACCGCGACGTCTGGGACGTGGTCATCGTGGATGAATGCCACCGCGTGGCGGGGTCGCCCACCGCCATGACCCAGTTCGGGCGGGTGCTGTCCCACCTCGCCGCCCGCCGCAAGTACGGACTCTCGGCTACGGTCCACCGCGCCGACGGGCTGGTGAGATGCACCCACGCCTACCTGGGGGAGATCGTCCACACCGTCCCCGCCTCGGCGGTAGCGGGCAAGGTCATGCAGGTGCGGATCCGTCCCCGACGCACGGGTGTCCCCCTGTCCCGCTCCTGTCTGGACACCGACGGCACCCTGATCTACGCCAAGCTCATCCAACACCTCACCGAGCACCCCGACCGCAACCGTCGGATCGCCGCCGATCTGATCGCCAACGCCACCCACTACAACCTCATCCTGTCCGACCGTCTCGACCACCTCCGCGCCCTCATGGACGCCCTGCCCGACGAGCTCCGCGCCCACGCGGTCATGATCGACGGCTCCATGACCTCCAAGCGGGGCAAGGCCGACCGAGAGGCCGCTATCGAGGCCATGCGGAGAGGGGAGCGGCACTACCTGTTCGCCACCTACCGCCTGGCCAAGGAGGGCCTGGACATTCCCCGCCTGGACAGGCTCTACCTCACCACCCCCCAGACCGATTACGCCATCGTCACCCAATCGGTGGGCCGTATCGCCCGTACCTTCCCCGACAAGGATACCCCCGTCTGCTACGACTACGTGGACGACGCGGTCTATCTGGAGCGGGCGTGGAAGGCGCGGTGTCGGCATTACCGGAAGGGGGGCGGGGTTGTGGAGGAGGTGTGAGGGTGCCTACCTACATAGCCCGCATATCCCGCGGAAAGGACAGCTTGAAGATGCTGGACGTCATCCTCACCCGAGACCTGCCCCTCGACCGCATTACGACCAGCGAGGTATGGGCGACTGACACCATCCCCGCATGGCTCCCGCCCGTCAACGAATTCAACGAGCGCGTGGACGAGTACATCTGGAAGAAATACCATATTGAGGTAGAACGCCTATGCGCCCGAAATCAGGACGGTACCAAAAGGACCTACGAGCAGGGCTTCTACCACGTCCCGAAACGCCGCCACGATGATAAGTCCTTCGGAAAATCGGGGGGGGATGCAGTATCACAGGATTCCCCGTTCACGGTGGTCCGTGGTGTCAAGGTTACCTCAAACGGCACCAAATATACCCGTATGCAGGGGGTAATCAAGGGCTTCCCCGGTATGACCGGCGTGAATTGGTGTCAGAAGCTGAAGCTCGTCAGGGATTTTCCCCGAAGCCCGACGCGACGGGCGCTGACACAAATATCGTGGAGTATATCGGCATTGCCGCCGATGAACCCAAGCGCTTCGGTCAGCTGAACGAGCGCAAGCGTGCTCCTTTGGTCGAATTTGGCATTGATGAAGATCTGTGCGGTCTCCATTGTATGTACGAATGTATTTTATCACCTTCCTACGATACAGGATACCGCGACGGATGTTGGTTCTGTCATAACCAGAGCGTCAACCAGCTGCGGCATCTTCGGAAGAACTACCCCGACTATTGGGAGCTTTTGCTCAAATGGGACAAGGATCCCCCCACGACCTTCCACGCCGACGGCCACACCGTCCACGACTTTGACCGCCGCTTTGAGCTGGAAGATCAAGGTATTATCAACCCCATACATCCCTTTCGGTGGTCTTTTCTGGACGGGGATGTGCAATTACGATTTTAGGAGATCACATGAAACGAGAACTCATAGTAGACAACTTCGCCGGTGGCGGAGGCGCTTCCACCGGCATTGAGATGGCCATCGGTCGCAGCGTGGATATCGCCATCAACCACGACCCCGACGCCATCGCCATGCACCGCGCCAACCACCCCGCCACCCGCCACTACTGCGAGGACGTCTGGACGGTGGATCCCGCCGAGGCCTGCGGGGGAAATCCCGTGGCTCTGGCGTGGTTCTCCCCCGACTGCACCCATTTCTCCCGAGCCAAGGGCGGCAAGCCCAAGGACAAGAACATCAGAGGCCTGGCATGGGTCACCGTCCGCTGGGCCTACGCCGTCCGCCCCCGCGTCATCATGCTCGAGAACGTGCCCGAGATCGCCACCTGGGGGCCTCTCGACGAGGAAGGAAAGCCCATCAAGGATCGGGAGGGGGAGACCTTCGACGGCTTCATCCTCGCCCTCTCCATGGGCATCCCCGCCGACCATCCCGCCTTTCCCGAGATGTGCGAGAAGCTGGGCATAACCCCCGATAGCAGGATGGCCAAGGCCTGTATCAAGGGCCTCGGCTACCGCATCTCTTGGCGGGTACTCAAGTCCTGCGACTACGGCGCCCCCACCACCCGCACCCGCTTCTACATGATCGGCCGCAGCGACGGCCTCCCCATTATCTGGCCCGAGCCCACCCACGCCGACCGCAAGAGTGAGGCGGCCAAGTCTGGGCGCAAGCTCCCATATAGATCCGTGGCCGAGTGCATCGACTGGAACATCCCCGCCAAGAGCATCTTCGAGCGGGACAAGCCCCTGGCCGAGAACACCC
>JAGAIH010000234.1 GCA_017626655.1 Clostridia bacterium
AATAAATTGGAAATTAGAATACTCCCTTATTGTACTTTTTTTGTACTACAACAATAAAACCTATACCAATCACCAAGCCTATGATAAGTATAGCAACGGCAAGAATGGTCAAATTTTCAAACAGTCCTATAATGCCACTGAGTAGCATAATAATTGCGATAACAAGCATTGCTTTTCCAAAGGCTTTTCCGTAGGCTGATTTATCTGTGACTTTGGTTTGGTGGTAATCGTGAATTAAATCCGTTTTACCCTTGTAAATTGCAATACCCAATACGGTAAACAGAGCTGCAACCAGAAACATAATAATGGAATACACTGACATATTGATACCTCCACAAATTCTTATTTATTGTTTTGTTTATCGCCAGTTTCGCATTTGTATTACAAACGCTTCGGGCAATGCCTATACCCCTAAGGTTGCACGAGTCCTGAGGCTCCCTCCGGGAGGGAGCTCCCGACGAAGTCGGGTGAGGGAGAATGCGTGACAATAAAACATATCAAAACTTCAAAGTTACGCGGGCTCCTTCCGTCACGCTTCGCGTGCCACCTTCCTCCCGGAGGAAGGCTTTTTTGCTAACCCCATTATACCACAAATCGGCAGAGAAAACAAGTTCTCTGCCGAAGTTTTTGTGCCCGTCATTTCTCCGTTAAGAACAACAGAGAAATCAGCTCGGCTCTTTTTTTCTTTACCGTGAACCGGTTCATGGAGGGGACTTATTTGATCTCCAAAGAGAAGGCGGGGGCGGGGAGACCGAGGCTATTGCGGAGGGTGGCGTTCTCGGTGGTGACGGTCAGGAAGTAGGCGTAGTTGACGGCGGTGGGGCTTACGCCTGCAGGGACATCGATGACGACGGTGTTTCGGCCCGTGATGGTGGCGGTGACCTGGGTTTGTTTGCCGTAGACGCCGATGGAGAAGCCGGCTACCGTCTTGCCGACGCTCTGGGCGGGGGTACTGCCGAGGACGGCGAGACCGTCGCCCACGTTGGCGAATTCGACGGTGATCTGCGTCTTGTCAGCCGACAGGGTGACGCTGACGGGTGCGGGGGAGGAGGCCAGGCTCTCGTCGCCTTTGCCGTACTCCTTGGCCAGGATGACCTTGGCCATACGGCGGCCCAGCTCGGCCTTGAAGGGAGAATGGGCCCAGTCGCCGTAGCCCGCGGGGGCGCCCAGATCCATGGAGACGATCATGGTGGAGTTGGGGATGAGCGTCAGGGCATTGGTCTGCTGGACACGGACGATGTCGTGGAAGGGGAAGAACTGCGCGCCCTCGGAGCGGTAGTCCGAGAGCTGGACGTAGTACAGGGGGAAGTCGTTTCCGAAGCGGGCGCGCTCGTCGCTGATGAGCAGGGCCATTTCCTCGGCGTATTTCTCGGCCAACTGCTTCTGGATGCCCTCGCTCTCTCCCTGGAAGAAGAGCATACCCTTGAAGGACAGCCCCACGAAGGGATGGATGAGGGTGTTGTAGTAGCCGCCCTCGCGGACGTTCGCGCCTGCCTTGTAGCCCTGGTCGTGGGCCAGCTCGGCGGGGAACAGCTCGCTGAGGCAGGCGCCGCCCGCGGCGATCATGATGAAGCCCTGGGGAATATCGGTCTGATCGTACAGCTCCTTGGCGCAGAAGTAGCCCAGGGCCGAGAAGGCGTATACCGCCGACTGGTTGGAGGTCTTCCAGCCCCATGCGGGATTGATGATGTCCTCCTGGGGGGTATAGGTCTTGTCCTTACTGCCCATGACGAAGGCCTGGGTCTGGGTGAAGAGACGGATGGCGTCGTTTGCGTTGATCTTCAGGTCCTGGGTGTGGTTCACGCAGGGCGCTACGGTCAGCTCGGCGTTGGACTGACCGCCCACCAGCCAAACGTCACCGATGAGGATATCCTCCAGGGTGGTCTCGTGGCCGCGGTCATCCGAGATGGTCATGGTCTGCGGGGTCTTATTGTAGGGACGCGCCGAGAGGGTGATCTCCCACTTGCCCTCGTTATTGACCGTCGCGGTGGCGGTCTCGCCGTCGAAGGTAGCGGTGACCGTACTGCCTACGGTGTTGGAGAAGCCCCAGATGCGGATGGGATTATCTCTCTGAAGCACCATATGGGAGGTGAACACGCCCGAGACCTTGAAGTCGGGGCGGGTCTCGGCCTTATGGCTGGCGGTGGGTGTTTCCACCGTGGCATCGTAGGCGCGGGCATCCTCCTCGGAGTTGAAGAAGGCTACGTACTGGATATCCACGGTGGCGCCTTCCATGGCGGCGTAGTCCAGGCGAAGGAGGGCGATGACCGCATTGGCGGAGATGGCGCGGCTCAGATCCAGAACCAGCAGGTTCCACTCGCCGTCACCCACCCAGAAAAAGTCAACGATTCGGTTGCGCTTGATGGTTATGCCCAGCTGACCCGCCACCGAATAGTCGGTGCGGTACTTGATGGCCAGATAATCCGCCGTGGCAGGGGTCTCACCGTCGGCGGTCTTACCCTCCAGCAGGGGGGCGATCCAGGGATCGCTGCCACCCGAGGTCAGAGTCACGTAGCCGTCGCGCTTGGTGGCGGTGTTCTGCTCCCAAAGGGTACCCTTCTCGCCCTCGGCGGTCTTGGCGAGGGTCTCATAGGTAATGAGGGAGACGGGCTCCACGGGCTCGGGCTCGGTCTCGGGCTCGGTGGGGGCTTCGGTGGGTTCTTCAGTGGGCGTTTCGGTGGGGTTCTCGGTGGGTTCTTCGGTAGGAGCGTCCGTAGGCGCCCCGGTAGGGGTATCGGCCGTGGTGTCGGCGGTGTCGCTACCGCCTGTGCAAGAGAACAGGGGGAGGATCACGGAGAAGATCAGAAGGAACACGGTGAGGGCGATCCATGCGCGCTTTTTCATGGTGAGATTCCTTTCGGCATGATTTGGGGTGAAAGCAGGGATTGAGTCGGGCGGAGCTTGCGACGCGGAATATGGGAAATTTACCAGATCTTCTTATAGATCTCGATGATCTCTTCCTTGCCGGGCGTGCGGGGATTGGTGGCGGTACAGCCGTCGGCCAGGGCGGCGGTGGCCATATCGTCCAGGGCGGCGAGATACTCGGTTTCGGTGAGCTTGGGACAGGCCTCGGAGACCTTGGCGGGGATGCCCATCTCGGCGTTCAGGAAGTGGAGGTAGGAGATCAGGGCACGGATGGTGGTGACCTCGTTCATGTTGCTCACGCCCAGGATGCGGGCCAGGTTGCAGTACTTGCGGACGCAGGAGGGGTACTCCTTTTGGGAACGGCTGATGAGAGCCACGCCGCTGTTGAACTCGATGATGTAGGGAAGCAGGATGGCGTTGGCGCGGCCGTGGGGGATGTGGAAGCGGGCACCCAGCTGGTGGGCCATGCCGTGGTTGAGGCCCAGGGAGGCGGAGTTGAAGGCCAGACCGGCCAGGCAGGAGGCGATGTGCATCTTGCGGCGGGCGTGGGTGTCGTCACAGCTGCTGTAGGAGCGGATGAGGAACTGGCCCGTGATCTCCACGGCCTTTTCGGCCAGAGCACCCGAGAACTCGTTGTTCTCGGTGGAGACGTAGGCCTCGATGGCGTGGGTCATGACGTCCATGCCCGTATCGGCGGTGACGGAGGCGGGAACCGACTTCACCAGCACCTCGTCCAGGATAGCCTCGTCGGGGAGGAGCTCCTCGTCCACCAGGGGGTACTTTCTCCCCTCGGCGGGATTGGAGATGACGGCGAAGCGGGTGACCTCGCTACCCGTGCCCGAGGTGGTGGGGATGGCGATGAGATGGGGGGTATAGTCCTCGTCGAACTGGCGGGCGAACTTCTTGATGGCCTTGGCGGTGTCAATGGCCGAGCCGCCGCCCACGCCGATGAGGCAGGGGGGCTTGGTCTTCATGACGGCGGCCACGCCTGCGATGACCTTCTCCACGGGGGGATCGGGCACCACGTCGGTGAACAGCTCATAGCGGATATGGGCCTTGTCCAGGCGGGTGGTCAGAAGGGTGATCATGCCGCTGGTGACGACGAAGGGATCCGAGATGATGAGGGCGGAATCAAAGCGCAGGGCAGAGAGGCGGTCCAGGGCGTTCTCACCAAAGAAAATTTCTGTGTTGATGTGGAAATCCTTCATGAATATGTACCTCGCTGAGGGTAGATTAATCTTGGTTGTTGTCGATGGCCTTTTGCGCCATGTGGAGCAGCTTATCGCGGAGCCAGGAGGGCTCGATGATGCGGATGCCCGAGCGGGCGGTCAGGATGGCGCAGAGGAAGCGGTCGATGTTGTGGAACTCGCAGAGGAACTCTCCGCGGGACTCCTCCGAGATGATGTAGGAGCGCATCTCCAGCACCGTCAGCTTGTCGCTGATGCCCAGGGTGGCGGTGTAGGGGATCTGCCCCTGGATAATGACGCTGTCGGCCTCGGCGGAATAGTCCCCCGTGTCCTGCCCGAAGGGGTTCATGGGGAGGCGGGCCAGGCCGCCGTCGTTCTCGTTCTTCATGGAGATGGGCAGGGTGAAGGCCTTGACGTAATGGTAGCCCATGACCCGGCCGTCGTACTCGATGGGGGCGCCCAGCTGCTTTTTCATGAAGTCGATGTCTCTCTGGGCCTGTCGGCGGGAGATGTGGAACCGCTCGGCCAGGCGGGCGGCGTTGGGGTAGGTGTTCCGCACCAGCTCCTCGTGCAGCCATTGGATGCGGACGTTGGCGGATACGCGCATGGCGGTTCTCCTTTACTCGGCGTTGGGGGTCTCGGGGGTGTCGGCGGTGTCGGCGGGGACGTAGGGGGATTCCTCGGCATCCTCCCACTCGGATTCCTCCTCGGCGGGGAACCAGGTGTACTGGAACAGGGTGTAGAGTCCGTACAAGCCGCCGCACAGAAGCACGATGGCGTAGAAGAGGTGGAGCTTGTTGCTCAGGATCATAGCGCCCGTACCCAACAGAACGGGGACCGAGCCGCACAGGGCGAGGTAACTGCCGATGCCCATGAAGGCCACGGCGACGCGGGGCAGGGGCTTGCCCAGGCGGAAGCGAAGCTCGGAGATCAGAATGAGGGCCAGACCCAGAAAGCCCAGCTGAAGGCCCACCTTGATGGGGCTGTTCATGGCGGTGAACTGATCGGTGTAGGTCTCGCCCACGGCGGTCACGCACCAGAGGACGGGAAGGAAGCCCAGGAGGGACAGCCAGTCGGGATAGCGGCCCGATCGGTCTCCCGAGATGAAGAAGTAAAGG
Organism: Clostridia bacterium; assembly: GCA_017626655.1. Next base: position 5,171 of record JAGAIH010000234.1, read on the forward strand.
GAGGAGAGGATGCCCAGGAGCATGGGCGCCGTGAGCAGGTTGCTTTTGCGCTCGGCGTAGCAGAGCAGAAAAACGCCTACCGTAAAGACGGCGAAGGCCGCGCCCCACAGGAAGGCGGCGGGGAGGCGGAGGCGGGTGTCCAGGGTGGCCGCCAGGGAGCGCTTGGAGATGCGGGTGGCCGTGATGACGGACAGGGCCACCGCCAGGAAATAGAAGACGGTGGACAGGGAAGCGAGGATCCCGCTTCGGAAATAGCCGACCTCGGCGTCAAATTGAGTCAGCATGCACACAGACCGCAGGACGGTGCCGATGAGGGTGACCGCGGCGATCGAAACAAAGCAGAGGCGGGGCATGGTACGGAGCTTGTCCATGAGAAAACCTACCTTTTCGGTTTAGTAAGGGCGCGAACGCGGGGGTTCGCATATTCTCCTTTATTATACAACACATTTGTGAACAAAATGTAACGAATCGGGGCTTTTTGCGGGGTTTTCTTCATTTTATTTATATATAAAGGGCGCGACTCGGACGGTCTTGGGGAGGAGGGCGCACGCGCTGTGCAATGTATACAAAAACGGGGCGCAAAAATCTGCGAATTTCATAATTGCCATGAAAGAAAAATTTTTCAAAAACTATTGCAATTTTAGGGGAAATGGTGTATAATAGTCAGGCATGATGTGCGTAGATGTGAGAGGTTGCTCTCGGGTGTATCCGATCCCCGGGAGGTAATTTTCACGGAGCATGTCCGATGATCGGGCGAAAACATTGATCAATGTCGCCCGCGCTCCTTGAGGGCTCTGCGGGAAAGTCGGCGGAAACCGCCGTTTTTCTCGGGAGAAACAAGGAACACGCGGCACGGTGTTGAATCGGATCGCGCCCCAATTTCCCAACTCGCGCGGCTTGGTTCCTACCATATATAAGGCACGCGCGAAATTTGAAAAGGAGGCAAAAACAATGGCAATCAAGGAAAAGATCAGAGTTCGTCTCAAGAGCTACGATCACACCCTTATCGACACCGCCGCTGAGAAGATCGTGGCAGTCGCTAAGGCAAACGGTTCCGAGGTTTCGGGTCCCATCCCGCTGCCCACCGACCGTGAGATCGTCACCATCCTGCGTTCTGTCCACGTCAACAAGGACAGCCGCGAGCAGTTCGAGACCAGAACCCACAAGCGTCTGATCGACATCATGAAGCCTTCCCAGAAGACTGTGGACGCGCTCATGAGCATCGAGCTCCCTGCCGGTGTTGAGATCGAGGTCAAGCTGTAATCGGAGTAACGGCGAGGCTGAGACAAGCACATACCCCACGAGCGGCGGTTTAGCCACTGCCGCGCGGCTTCCGCGAGGGCCGCGGCCGCAACCCCATGCGGCGTACAAAGAAAACAGCCGAGGAGGCTTGCATAGAGCTTCGGTTCGGTAACTTTGTAAGTCAAGTTGACAAGCGGATGTCGGATCTCGACTGGATACCGCCTGCCAACCAATAATTTACAGGAGGAAAAACACAATGAAAAAGGGACTTATCGGTAAGAAAATCGGTATGACTCAGATCTTTGACGAGAAGGGCAACGTGATTCCCGTTACCGTCATTGAGTGCGGTCCCTGCGTTGTCGCGCAGAAGAAGACCGTTGAGAACGATGGTTATGACGCCATTCAGCTGAGCTTCATGGATGCTAAGGCTAAGCATCTGACCAAGGCTGAGCAAGGTCATTTCGCAAAGAACGGGCTCCAGATCAAGAAGCATCTGAAGGAGTTCCGCTACGACGATTGCTCCCAGTACAATGTCGGTGACGTCATCACCGTCGATACCTTCGCCGCCGGCGAGAAGGTCGACATCACCGGTATGACCAAGGGACACGGTTACTCGGGCGTCGTTGTTCGCTGGAACCATCACAAGCTTCGCATGACCCACGGCGTAGGCCCTGTGCATCGCCAGCCCGGTTCCATGGGTTCGATTGACCCTGCCCGCATCTTCAAGAATCACAAGATGCCCGGTCAGTACGGTAACGAGCAGGTCACCATTCAGAATCTCAAGGTCGTTAAGATCGACAGCGAGAACAACCTGATCGCCGTCAAGGGCGCCGTTCCCGGTGCCAAGAACGGTATCGTGTTCGTTCGCAACTCTGTGAAAGCATAAGCGGAAGGAGGAATAAACCATGCCTAATGTAAAGGTTTTTAACATGGCCGGTCAGGAAGTCGGCACCATGGTGCTCGCGGACAGCGTCTTCGGCGCTGAGATCAACGCGGCAGTTCTTCACGCCGCTGTCAGAGCATATCTGCTCAACCAGAGACAGGGCACCCAGTCCACTCTGACCCGCACCGAGGTTTCCGGCGGCGGCAGAAAGCCCTGGAGACAGAAGGGCACCGGTCGCGCCCGTCAGGGTTCTACCCGCGCTCCTCAGTGGACTCACGGTGGTATCGCTCTCGGCCCCAAGCCCCGCAGCTACCACACCGACATGAACAAGAAGACCAAGCGCGTCGCTCTGTTCTCCGCTCTTTCGGCTAAGGTTGCCGAGGGCAAGCTCATCATCGTCGACGACATCGCCTGCACCGAGTACAAGACCAAGACCATGGTCAACATGCTGAAGGCTCTGGGTGTCGACAACCGCGCCCTGGTCGTCCTGGACGCTGTCAACCCCTACACCATCAAGAGCTGCGCCAACATCGAGCGCGTTGAGACCACTCTGGCCACCACCATCAACGTGTACGAGATCATGAAGGCAGACAAGATGGTCATTACCGCCGCAGCCGTCAAGAAGCTCGAGGAGGTATACGCATAATGAAAATGATCGAAGATATCATCATCAAGCCCGTCATCACCGAGGCTTCCATGGACATGCTGGCTGACGAGAGCCACAAGAAGTACGTCTTCAAGGTTCAGTCCAAGGCCACCAAGCCCGAGATCGCAAAAGCTGTTGAGACCATGTTCCCCGGCGCCAAGGTCGCCGCTGTGAACGTCATCAACATGAAGAAAAAGCCCAAGCGCATGGGTGTCCACTTTGGCTACACCTCTGCTTGGAAGAAGGCAATCGTGACTCTGACGGCCGACTCCAAGGCTATCGAGTTCTTCGAAGGTCTGAACTAATGAAGGAGGTTGAAGTACATGCCTACCATTAAGTATAAGCCTACGACCCCTTCGAGAAGAAATATGTCC
>JAGAIH010000235.1 GCA_017626655.1 Clostridia bacterium
GACGAGGGCGTCGCTCCCTACGATGGGTCATTGGTGATCGAGCCATCGTGCCGAACAGCACGTTAGACCGCCAGTCGTGAACATCCTCCTCCCCCCCAAAAAAAAATACTGACCCGAAAGGAAAATTCCTCCTTTCGGGTCGGTTTTTTCTATGAATGCGATCAATCCTTGACAGCCCTCGCCGTCCCCTTGAGGGCGCGGAGGAAGGCCTCGTCGGTGGCCGTCAGACGGTAGTCCTTACGGCAGATCAACAGGTCGCGGTAAAGGGTCGTGTCAAAGCAGGGACGCTGGACCAGCCCCATCTGCGCCGCCAGGAAGGGAGGCATGGGGGGCGCCACGATACAGAGGGTGGGATCGTTGGCCAGAAGGGCATAGGCCGTGGCGCGGTCGGTGACCGTGATCTCCTTGGTTACCGCCGCATCGCCTCGGTTCCATTCCAGGGGAAGGGACTCGGGGCTTGCTACCTGACAAAACTCCCCCAGCGATACGGGAGTGACGGTGTCCTTGCCCGCCAGAGAACTGCCCAGCCCCGCGAGGATCACGGGGGAGAACTCGGTGACGGTCTCGTGCTTCAGCTCCTTGGCGGTGAGCTTGTCGGTGTAGTACTTCTCGAAATGCACAGGGATGCGGATGATGCCCAGCTTGGCGGCGCCGCTGACCACGGCGTCCAGGGTCTCGGTCAGGTCTCCCTCGCTGTAGCGCGTCTCATAGATCGCATCCTCGGGGAGGGAAGCGCAGAAGGAGACGAAGGCGTGGGACAGGTACGCCGCGGGTGCGGCCATGACCGACAGACTCTCACGGGGCAGGGCCTCGCCGCTGAACATGGTCTCCAGCTCTCCCACCTCGCGGAGGATGCGCTCCCCCGCCGAGAGGAGCTTTTCTCCCTCGGGGGTGACGGTCATGCCCGTGCGGGTGCGCTCGAAGATGGAGATCCCCAGCTGGCTCTCCAGCTCCTTGACGGCGCGGGAGAGGTTAGGCTGCGCCACCGACAGATTCTCGGCGGCCTTGGAGATGGACCCCGTGCGGGAGATCTCCAGGGCGTATTTTACGTATTGCAGATTCATGCGGTGGCCTTCCTCTTGCCGAACAGGCGCTTTTTCGGTTCGGGCTCCACGGGAACGGGATCGTAGGCCGCAAAGAATTCCAGCACCTTCTTCTTGTAGGCCTCGGGGTTGACCAGGAAGCTCAGCCCATGCCCCGCGCCGTTGACCACCAGCAGATCCTTGGGGGCTTGGCAAGCGTAGTAGTTCTCCAGGCTCATGCGCCACGGCACGAAGTCGTCGGCATCCCCGTGAACGAAGAGGCAGGGGATGTCCTTGTTCTGCACCATGGCCTCCAGGGGGGTGTAGTCCTTGAAGGTGAAGCTCTCGCGGAGCTTGCAGTTGAGATTCACCGCCGCCAGGGTGGGACCCGCCATCTTGCCGATGTTTTTTTCCAGGGTGAGCTTGATGATCTCGTTGGGGGTGGAATACCCGCAATCCGCGATGATGCCGCAGACCCGACCCGCAATGGGCAGGCCCGCCGCCATCAGCACCGTAGCCGCGCCCATGGAGATACCGCAGAGGTAGACGGGAAGCCCGCCGTGGTTGGCGTCCAGCCAATCCAGCCAGGTCAGCACGTCGTAGCGTTCGTTGATCCCGTAGGAGATGAGATCGCCGCCGCTCTCTCCGTGACAGCGTTGGTCGATGAGCAGGAGGTTGCAGGCGTTCTCGTGGAGGAAGGGGGAGCTGGCGGAGAAGTCGACACACCAACGGCTGTGCCAGCCATGGACCAGGATAACGGTGCGCTTAGCCCCCTCGGCGGGGTACCAGTGGGCGCGGAGGACGTAGTTATCCCGACTGCGAAGCTCCACAAGCTCGGTGGGGGCGTTCTTGAGCGCCTCGGTCATCTCCCGGATCGCGGGATCCGGGGGAGCGGGCTCGGCCCCGGTGCCAATGGCGATCAGCGCGTCGCTGGCAGGGGTGCGGCGGCGGGCGATGACGGTGGTCATCAGCTCGGTGTATACGGCGGCGGTGGTCAGGGCGGCTCCGCCAATGGCCAGGCCGATGCCCGTGGCGATACGGGCGGCGGGACTCATCTTTTTACTCATGGTCGATAACCTCCGTTCCTTCGTTCTCCTCCGTTGCCCCGCAGGGGCACTCCGTTTGCGCTTCGAGCGCAACATGGTTCGCCGTGACCTCGGCGGCATCAGTGGACGCGTCGGTGTCCACTTCATTTGCCCGCAGGGCATCATACTCGGCCTTGGTCATCATAGGCTCTTCCACCTCGGTCTCGGGGTGCAGCTCCTCGCGGCGGGCGCGGGTGGAGTGGAAGATCAGCAGGATCCCCAGCGGCACCGCCATGCGGATGAACCATTCGTGGAAGATCATGAGGAAGGTCTCGTCTACCTTGCCATCGGTCTGGGGGATATCCGCCCCCATCTCCAGGGCGGCGGCGTACATCTCCTCGCTGATGCTATGCAGATGGGGAAGCAGGATGAGGTAAACGAAGGCGGTCACCATCAGCACCTCCCAGAACATCTCTCTCTGGGCGATGCCGTCGCGGCGGTCGTGCTTGTTGTAGACTATGCCTTGGAAGACGCACAGGACGATCCAGGGCAGGGCAAAACTCACCTGCTTGATGATCCAGGCAGAGGTCTTGCTCTCCTGCTCCAGAAGGCGGGCGTGGAAGAAGTCGATGGCGGTGTATTTGCAGTACAGACAGGCGGCGACCAGCACCGACAGAAGGACTCCGCAGATGAGGATGCGGAGGATGCTGAAGCGGTAGCGGCGGCCCGTTTGAGTAGGCAGGGCTTGTGTGGCGGTCATGGAAATGCCTCCGATTATATATATTCTGATATAGTATACCACAAAAAATGGGATTTGTCCAGTAGATGATCCCTCTTTTAACAAATTTGATACGAATGAAACAAAAACAGAGTCCCCGAAGAGGACTCTGTGGGTATGGGATCAGTAGCTTCGCAGGATGGCGTTCAGGGAGTCCCGGATCTCCTCGTCGGAGGCCTCCTTCTTCATGAAGCGGAACTTGCCCTCGGGGTTGGGGACGGCGCGGGTGGCGTCGGCCAGGTCGGGCTGCTCGGGGATGGCGGCGTAGAACTCCAGATCCACGGGCTCCAGAAGGGAGTAATGCTCCCCCTCGCCCTCCACGGCGAACTGGATGGCGGTGAGATCGTAGGAGGAATTCATGCCCTCGGCGGGGAGGTGGGTCCAGTCCTTGGTGTAGAGGTGGTAGGCCAGGGCCAGGGGATGGGCCTCGATGGCGGCGGGATCCTGGATATGCTCGTAGCCTGTCATGATCTTCCAGCCGATGTGGAAGTCGGAGAGGTACACGGCGGTGGGCCACTCCTTGAAGACCGCCTCGGCGGCCTTGTAGTCGGAGATGACGTTGCACTCGCGGCCCTCGGGGAGGATGGCGGCCATGGAAACCATGCAGTTGACCTTGGCCTTCACCAGCTCAAGGCCCGACAGGGGAGAGATGTCGTCGGCCTCGCTCTTCAAGAGGGCGGCCAGATCGTTGAACATACCGATGGTCACGATCATGACGCTGTCGTCCTCGGCACCTGCCAGAAGGGTGCGGTAGAAGGTCACCTCGTCGGCGGTATTCAGGGTGCCGTTGCGGTAGGCCTCGGAGAACTTCTCGGCCACGGCGTCGTTGTACTTATGGCAGGCAGGCTCGTCCTGGAAGCCCTCGCCGCTCCACTGACCCAGGTAGGGGGTCTCGATGCCGCAATGACGGCAGACGGCGTCGATGGTACCCGTACCCGCCTTGTTGGAGGTGCAGTTGCAGATACCCAGGATGGGGAAGCCGTACTTTTTGGCGTAGTCGATCAGGCAGACCAAGGCGCCGACGTCGTCGCAGTCGGGGCCGATATCCGTGTCCAGGATCACCGCGCGGGGCTTTTTGCTGAGGGGCTCAAAGACGTGGTTCATGGGGGAATCTCCTTTCGTATGGGGGCTGTTTTGTGTTTCCTCATGGGGAATGACGGCGATGGGGGCGCGGGGGATGTCCTCCCTCTCAAGGGAGGCAGGATGACCGACCCAGGCGGTCACAGACAGGGTCACGGCGGGGCCCTCCTCGGACGAGATTGGCTTTACCGTAAAGGCGGGATCCTCCACCGCCATGCCACGCTCGGCAGCGGCGCGATAGAGCCCGCAGAGGGCTTCCACCGTGAGATCTCCCGGGGCGGCCTCCCCATCGGCGGCGGTGAAGGCCACCGACAGGCGGATATCACAGGGGGAGATCCCCAACTCCACCAGCGAGGCCAGGGCGGAGCGCACGGTCTCGGAGGCGGCGGCGTAGCCACGGCCCGCCTCGGTCACGGTCACAGCGGAGGCTGTCATGAGGATCCCCGCCTCGGGGACTCGCCACAGGGGTGCGGTGGGGAGGGAGGGGCCTCCATCTACGGTATGCTCGGCGTGGCGGCGGAACAGCCCCAAGCCGGGATAGGCGCGCAAAACCTGGGTCGGAAGCTCGGCCACGGGAACATCCCGCTCGTTCATGCGGATGCGGATGGTGGTCTTGCCGTTGGACTTGACCTGGCCTATGACGGTGGCGGTCAGCCCCAGCGCCCGTAGGGTATCGCTGATCTCGCGGGTCCGCTTGAGAGGCACGCGGAGGATGTAGTCGGCGCGGACCTTGCCTTCGGCATCCGCCGTAAGGGTGGGGCGGTCGCAGAGCGGGGAAGGATCCAACCGCCCGGGGATGCTCTCTCGGTCGGGAGCAATGCGGTTAATAAAGAGGTCGGGACTCTCGCAGAGGGTCAGAACCGTCTCCAAAAGAGACCGATCCGCCACGGCGCGGATATCTCCCGGGGCTGAACGGCTCTTGTCCCGCTCGGCGATAACCAGACGGCGGATCGCCTCGGGGTCAGCGTTCTTCAGATGGATGAGGAAATCCCCCGACTTTTCGGGGATGGGACGGGGAGCGGGTCCCTTGCGTACCCAGACCGAGCGGCGCTCGCCGCCGAGATCCACGCGGGCGATCAGCCCGTAGCCCTCGGCGGTGGCGTTGGCCTCCTGGGCGGGGGAGGACAGGACCACGGTGCGGCCGTCGGAGTTCTTGCCTCCGTAGGGTAGCCCGTCGGTCACAGGCAGGACCCGACCCGCGCGGTGGAGATACCGCCCGATGAGGGTCAGGGCCTCCTCAAAGGTACAGGGCGGGGCGGCCTTCTCCTCCTTGCGCTTGACACCCAAGGCGCGGTACAGCTGACGGTGCTTGTCCATCATATCTGCCCAGGTCTCGGCGATTTCGGGGCTGTCGGTGTACAGCTCGCCCACGGCCTCGCGGTCGGGCTGACCCCGCCCCGAGCGCTCCATGGCGTCCAGCAGGCGAAGCTCTCCCGCGGTGGGGTCCCGCTTGAGGGTGTCGCGGAAGAGCTTTTGCAGGCGGGTGAAGCTGTGGCCGTTCAGGTCAAGCCCGAAGTCGGCGTTCAGCTTGGCCGCGGCCTCGGGCAAGACCTTGCTGAAGTTCCGGATGATGACGCCGTCGTCGGGAGTAGCACGGACGGATACCGTGTTGGTGGGACGAGGGGGCGCGGAGGGAGTCGCGGAGGTTTCATTGGAGGATATAGGCGCGGAAGGGGCTATTTCGGCGGGGGCGGATACCGTCTCTTCAGGAGTCGTCACGGCCTCCTCGGAGATGGGTTTCGGGGTCTCGGCCTTCTCGGTAGCCCCCGTGGTTTCGGTGGTTTCGGTCACATCGACAGTCTCGGTGACGGTTTCAGTCTCCTTTACGGACGGGATGATCGCCTCGGTGGAAACCGTTTTGGACTCCTCCTCACGAGGGATGGGGGAATTGGAAAAAGTAGGCATATTGGCACTCCTTTGTAAAGGGTGAAAACAGATTCAGGAAGGAATGGGACGGCAGATCAGGACCTCGCCCTCCCGAGAGACGGGCAGGACGGTGACGTCCTTTTGAGGCAGAGGCGAGTCGGTCAGCACCTTGACCTCCAGGAAACCGGGGGTGTGGCCCAGTGTGAAGCCCTCGCCGCGGGTCTCGGGGAGAATGGTGAGGGGGGCGGGGGCGGCCAGCGCCCGCTCCAGGATGGCGGCACAGGACTCCTCGCTGACGCGGGAAAGAAGAGCCACCCGCTCATGCTTCACGGACTCGGGGACTTGCCCCTTCATGGTAGCGGCGGGAGTCCCCTCTCGCTTGGAGTAGGGGAAAACGTGGATGTGCAGAAACTCTGCGTGGCGGGCGAATTCCAGGCTCTCGGCGAACTCCTCCTCGGTCTCCCCGGGGAAGCCCACGATCATGTCGGTGGTGAACTGCACCTGCGGGATGGCGGCCCGCACCCGCTCCATGGCGGCCTCGGCTTGCTTGGCGTTGTACTTACGCCTCATGCGGGCTAGGGTGGCGCTACATCCGCTCTGCATGGACAGGTGGAAATGGGGGGCCAGGGACTTCAGGTCTTTGATCTTATCCACGAAGTCTTGGGTCATGACGGTGGGATCCAACGATCCCAGACGGATGCGGGGGGCATGCGGGATGCGGTCGATCTCCAAGAGCAGATCCTGGAGCCTCACGTCTCCCAGGTCTCTGCCCCAGGCTCCCGTCTCGATCCCGGTCAGC
>JAGAIH010000236.1 GCA_017626655.1 Clostridia bacterium
ACCTTCCCTCACAAGGGAAGGCTTCCGTGGTATGTTTTTTGTTTTCTTAAAACCGAAAACATACTGATATCTAAAGGCTTTTTAGGGCGACGCAAAACATACTGAATGAGCCTTCCCTTGTGAGGGAAGGTGGCACGCCCGAAGGGCGTGACGGATGAGTAGCCACCCTACCCCACTCCACTCTGTTCCGTCAGACCGACAAACCCAAATTTGCCCCATTCAGTATCCGCCTGATCCCAATCCTCGAAAGGAGAGCGCTGACATGAAGCGCAACCGAAAACCGAAACGAAGATATAACCGAAAGATCATCATCGCCCTGGCCTACTTCGACCGATTCCTGCTACCCTTGCTTATGGTGTTCGTACCCATAGGGCTGGTGCCTCTCCACGAGAGCGGCAAGCTCTTCGCCTTCACCTTTGGAGGAGCCACCGTCCTGTTCGCCCTCTACCTGCTGATGGGATACCTCTTCCGCTGGACACATTATTTCTGCTCCATACAGAGTGCCTACCATATCCCCATGACCCCAGAGGACGTGGACTGGGGATGGGTCAAAAAGTCCGAGGCCTCCGGGATCCCTGCCCTTTCCGGTGTGCTCGGGATCGCCATGATCGTGTTGGGCTTCGTGTGTTGAAGCGTATACACAGAAAAAAGAGGTGCCGCAATGACACCTCTTTTTCGTATCAAAAATCAAACCCACACTCCCGCTTGAACTCCGCCAAGGCGTTCACATACTCATCCCGCCCCACAGGGAAGGCCAGGCCGTGCCCCGCGCCGTGGATGGTGACGAGCTTCTTGTGCCGACCCGTACAGACCTCGCACAGCCGCACGCTCATGTCGTAGGGCACGAAATCGTCGGTATCCCCATGGGCGAACACCACGGGGACCGTACACCGCCCCATGGCCTCCATGGGGGAGTCCCCGTCCAGGTCGAAATGCCCGAAGAGCCCGGCGGCGACCCTGGCGAAGGGATAGACCAGCTTGGGAGGCAGGTGCATCTCGGCCATGACCTTGGAGATGATCTCCTTGGGGGAGGTGTAGCCGCAATCCGCCAGGACGTATTGAACCTGGGGAGGCAAAGGCTGACCCGCCGTCATCATGACCGTGGCCGCCCCCATGGAGATGCCCGTGAGGATCAGGCGGGATCCTTCACCGAACTCCTTCACCGCGAAGTCGATCCAATCGCGGCAGTCCCGCTTCTCCAGGATCCCGAAGGTGATGGTGTTGCCGTCCGAGAAGCCCGAGCCTCGGTGGTCGATGAGCAGGGCGCTGTGGCCCAGCTTGAAGCACCGCTCCACCCCGCCGCTGAGATCCCGCTCGGCGTTGCCTCGGTAGCCGTGGAACATCAGCTCGATGGGGGCACCGGGCTCAAGCTCAAAGAGTTTTGCCCGCAGAGTCAGCCCATCGAAGGACTGGATGGAATACTCCCTGTAGGGATAGGCGCGGATCATCTTGGTCCATCCGATCATATCCTCTCGGAACACCTCATAGATCTCCCCGTCGGGGATGGCGTACTCATCCTCCGCGAGAGGCGTGCGGGGCTTGGAGTGGAACATACGGTAGTAGCACACCAGCGTGACCGAGATCACGAAGGACAAGACCACCGAGAGCAGTCCCAGCCCGATCCAGAGCCAGACCATATTATGCCTCGGTCAGGTCGATGACCTGGGTGCCCTTGATCATGAGGTAGTGCTTCTTGACACAGCGCAGGGAGCTGATCCAGCCACGGGTGACCACCGTCCCAAAGATGCCCGTATCGTAGCCCTCGGGGCCCATGTTGTCCCACAGCCAGGAGGGGGTGGGCCACAGGCAGTAGGTGGGCTGGATGGCGGCGTAGCAGTCGCGGTTCACACAGCCCTGGCCGTGGTGGGCCATCTGCACGAAATCGGCCTTCAGCTCGGCGTGATCAACGTCCTCCAGGAGCTGTACACCGCCCTCGGGGCCCAGATCGCCCAAAAAGAGGATGCGCTTGCCGTCGGCCTCAAAGCGGAAGACGATGGAGGAATCGTTGATGGGATTGCGGACCAGGGTCTCGTCGGGGGTGTGGATGATATGGACGTTGACGGCGCCGCCCTCAAAGGCGTAGTCCTCCCCCGCCTGCACCACGATCTCGGGAGTGCCTCTCTTGGCCATCTCCCCGCGCAGGCCGCTCAGAAGCTCCTCGGTGGTGAACTCGTCCTGGGTGGGGGCGTGATGGATGAGGAACTCGTCCGAGGGCAGGTGGCAGTACACGCCGTCCACTTGAATATCGGGATGCTCGCGGAGAAGGGTCCAGAGAGCGCCCATGTGGTCGTCGTGGAAGTGGGTGATGAACCAGGCGGTGACGTGACCGCCCAGGCCCTTGAGGTACTCGTACAGGTAGGGAGTCTCGGAGGGGAAGCCGCCGTCCACCATGAGGAGGGTATCGCCGCTCTCCAGGATGAAGGAGGTATTGATGGTGTCGGTAACGGATTTCAGAAAATGAAGCTTGGCCATGGTAAAGCCTCCTGTTCGTTGATTTCCTTCATTATACTCCCAATTTCCGGTTTTGTCAACGAATTTGCCCCGATCCGGAAGAAAAAATCCCACCCTCACTACTATTTGGTTGGAATTCATACTTTGTTTACAAATATATAGTAAAATATTTTTGGAAAACCCGTAATATTTCGGAATTTTTGGTGTCTTATAGAGTGAAGGCTGACCAATCGTCCCTAAACGCGACCGATTATCCCACTTTCCTGCCGAGCTGCATATTTTGTGCTATAATAGCATCACCGACAAAGAAAGGGTTCCGCTATGAAAAAGACCTTGCTCCGCGCCCTGGCCCTCCTGCTCCTGTCGGGCCTCCTGCTCCCCACCCTCCCCGCCTGTAGAAGAGGTAACGAGGAAGTCGACCGCCTCATGCAGATGGACGAGGAGTCCCGCGCCTACGCCCTCTACGAGGATATGGCCAACAGCCTCCTGTCTGCCAACGCCTTTACGGTGGACAGCTCCACCACCTTCCGCGGCCGCCTGGACGGACAGGAATACAACCTGACCCACAACGTAAAGCGCGTCAGCAAGAACCCCTACGGCGCCGCCCGCATGGACTACTACGAGGAGACCCACCTCACCCAGCAGGGGGAGGACTATTGGGAGACCCGCCTGATCAGCGGCTATGCCGACGGCTACCTCTTCCGCTCCAATCTGGTCAGCGGCTACACCGTCAACGCCAAGACCGCCGTGCCATGGAGCGAGCTGGACTACGCGATGCTCTCGGAGGAGATCCTGTTGTATCCCATGCAGTGGGGCTGTGAGACCGTGACCTGTCAGCAGAACAAGGATGGCTCCTTTACCGCCACCTTCGCGGGGCTGAGCCAGGACGGCCTGGGGGCGCTGTACTACGACTACGCCCTGGATCTCAGCGTCCTGGGAGAGTCCATCTACCTGTCCGACGCCACCGTGGTCATCCATTCCACCCCCGACCTCCGCTTCAGGAGCGCCACCTACTCCCTGACCTTCACCCAGTACGCCGCAGAGGGCTACCTGGGGGACCGCAAGTTCATGGTCACCACCGAGCAGACCTACGCCTATGAGATCCCCGAGGACTTCAAGGGCGTGAACCTGGATACCTTCGACGATATTGGAGACCTGACCGTACTGGACGACTATATAACCGCATTCGATGCCCGCGTCCATGCCGAGCGCGGCACCTACGTCTACTCCTCCCGCGAGACCATCACCGAGGACGGGGAGGATTCGGTCTGGCTCTACGACGTGAAAATGGACATCGACACCTATAAAAAGGGTCTGGTCTACTCCTCCGAGGGAAGCTACGGCTACCCCGACGAGCAGTACCGCACCAGCGCCTCCTACCGTGACGGGACCATGGTGTTCAAGGAGACCGACCCCAAGGGCGAAAAGAGCTCGGGCTCCTACGATTACACCGAGGGGGACGTCCGCAACGTCATCGCCGCCGAGCTGACCCTGCAGGACTTCTCCCCCGTGTACGTCACCCGCATCGAGGCGATAGACGAGAAGGCGGGGAAGTACCGCTTCCGCCTCGGTGCCTCCCTCCAGGGGGAATACGCCAATTACTTCTATGAGAAAAACGGCTCCCTGGGATACATGAAGGCCTACATGGACGTCACCCTGCGGGAAGGCGAGCTGATGGACCTTTCGCTGTACGTATACGCCGAGGGCTATACCGAGACCGCCAAGTCCCACAAATACGATCTGAAGGTGACCTGTACCTTCTCGGAGAAGAACACTTCCTCCGCCCCCGTCTGATGCTCTCATGCCCGAGACCCACATGGGCGATTGCATAATTGCGAGAAATTGCAGTTTATAGGGGAGCGAAGAACGAGGGGCTCTGCCCCTGCCCCCCGCTTAAACCCTTCTTGAAAGAAGGGTTTAAGAATCCCAAGAACTTTTAAAAAGATATATTTGTCAATGTGTTTTTAAAGTTTTTGGAGTTCTTAGAACCTTTTTTCAAAAAGGTTCTAAGCCGCCGGAGGCCGTTCCCCCCGCTCCCCTATAAACCCAAATTTGAAGCATTTTGCGATCGCCTACCGAGACCCACACGAAAGGAACACCCACATGAAAAGAATCTTATCTCTTCTCCTGGCCGCCGTCATGCTCCTGTCGGTAGCCCTCCCTCTGACCTCCTGCTCCGAGCAGGATAAGCTGGAGAAGATGGAGGACACCGAAAAGGCCTTCTACCTGGCGGAGCTGGCCGAAAAGGCTCTCACCAAGGCCGACACCCTCCACTACCGCCGCTACCTCAACATCAAGAATCCCTACTTCAATTCCTCCTGTACCGTGGACGAGAGCGTCAACTACACGGACACCAAGGAGGGCTTCGGCTATATCAACAACACCCGCGAGTCCTTCAGCATGGTGGGCATGGGGGGGACCTCTACCTCTGAGATGGGCTTCAAGGACGGCTACACCTTCGCCTACCACAAGGCGGGGGTGGGAGAGTCCCGCTTCAAGGCGGCCATGACCGAGAAGGCGTATCGGGAGGTCTCTTCGTTCAGCAGCATCGTACCTTCCTCTCTTGGCCTTCGCATCAAGGAGGGCGACTGCACCAAGACCACCGTGGAGCAGCAGGAGGACGGCGACTGGCTCATCACCTACGAGGGCTTCACCGAGACCCGCGCCTACAACTTCACGGTGCGCCAGCACGACCTGGCCAAGGACCTCACCGTCACCCATAAGCCCCTGGACCTCACGGTCACCCTTCTCCTCTCCCCCGACTTTTCCCCCATCCGCGCCAAGGCGGAGGTCCTGTTCCACAACAGCAAGGAATACTACCACGCCGAGCCTACCGTATCGGTGAGCCTCGACTTCTCCTACGGCAAGGACTCGGGGGCCAAGGGCGTGATCGACGGCGTGGACCTCTCCAAGTACACCGAGCTGGAGGATATGGACACACTGAACGCCTTCTTCGACGGCCTGGATTACCACGTCAAGGCGGCGGAGGGGGAGTTCACCGTGGATACCGCCACTACCTTCTCCGACGGCGTCCAAAGCCAGTCCGCCAATGTGGTCCAGACCGTGGACTACGCCAATACCGTCAACGGCTACCGCTTCAACGTGGAATACGAGCAGGACGAAAAGCGCTACGTCCTGTCCTATGCGGGCACCCACGCCTTCCAGACCGTCTACGGCAAGAGCGGAAGCAAGCTGAGTGAGAACACCATGCGCATCATTGATGCCCAAGCCCGCCTCACGGTGGCCGACTACATGAACCGCTACGGAGTCACACCCGCCGACGTGGCCTCGGTGGAGGTCTTCTCCGAGGGAGCGGGACTCTACCGCTACACCCTGAGGGAGGACAGCATGAAGCGCTGGGCCTCCACCATCCTCAAGACCGCCTTCCCCGACAGCAAGGTGGAGATCTCCTCCTGCTCCGCCGTCCTGACCCCCGAGATTCTGAACGGGGTCATGGAGAGCTACACCGTCACCCTCAACGCCGAGATCACGGTAGACGGCGCGCCACTTACCTTCACAAGCAACACCCAAGTCGTATTCTACTGATCCCACCCCAAGAAAGGAAACTCTACCATGAAGAAATTCCTTACTCTCTTTCTGGCAGCCCTCCTGCTCCTGGCGGTCGCCCTCCCCATGACCGCTTGCTCGGTCTCCTCGCACCTCAAGCGCATGGACGAAAACAAGCGGGCTGTATATTTCTATGAACTCATAAACGAAAAAAAGGATGAGGCAATTTCCCGCTCGGAAGAACGTAAATATGATCTGAAAACGGAGATCGACGGTTTTCCTTACGAGCAGACCAAGAAGGTCACCTCCACCTTCGTGTCGAAGGATGGCGAGGATTCCGTTGTGGAGAAGACCGTCAACACCGTTTGGGCAGAAGGAGAACGAACCGTTACCTATACCGATGAGGGTTATATGAACGGTGTCATGTTTGTATCCAACAAGGAGGGCGAGGCGGAGTCCCGACTCAAATCCCGTATTTCAAACGAGGAGTACCATTCTTTCCGTCATTCGAGTAAGGATGCCCCGAAGGTTTTTGTGGGGGAGAATTACTGTACCGCAATGACCTGCCGGCAGAATAAGGACGGCACCTGGACGGCTGCCTACGAGGACTTTACCGCCGAGGGACTGAAGCCCTTCCTGTATATGCTCCGCGGCGTGGACTATCTCGTCATCGCCGAGTACGACGTCACCGACGTCCGCATGACGGTCAACGCCGACGCCAAGCTCTATCCTACCTCTGTGAAGATCGAGTTCGTCTTTGAAGAAAGCACAGCATCCGACTCTTCCGTCCCTGCGGTCACGCTGGAAACCGTCTACCGTGGCTGGAACGAGACCGCGCCGACCGAGGACTACGATATGTCGGATTTCACCGAGGTTGAGGATCTCCCTCTTGTCTACAAATTTATGAATTCCCTGGGGGATCGTATGGTAGCGGAGAGCGGGACGTACAACTATTCGCTTCATCAAACCACCGTAGCCGATGGTGTATCTTCGGGTCGGGAGTTCGTAACGGATATTACCTTTGATACGGTTGCAGGCGCGTTTTCTTTGGAGATGATCTCCAATGGCATCGATTGGGATAACCGATCCTATTTCACACGGTTTGCGTATCACGACGGTACGAAGTACGCAGAGACGGAACAAAACGGAGAAGTGACCGAAACTCCCATGACCGACGGTGAAGCCCGCTCCGTTCTGATCTCCCGCCTGTCGATTCCATCCTACGACGCATTTGACATATCCCGTACGGAAGCCCCGGACGGAGACGCAGGGAAGTACCGCTTGTACTTCGGAGAACAGATGCGGAGTATCTATGCCGACACCTACGCCGATGCCGGCGGAGAGTTGAAGGTCTTTGAATCCTACGTTGATATTGTTATGGACGGGGACGTATTGATCGAATGTACGTACTTCCTCCATACAGGCGGGCAAACGAAAAAGGCCGCGGAGCAGGATAATCGGCTCACGTATACCTATTCGTTTGTTGACGGTAAATAACATACGATCACTGCGTTTGCCATGGCTTTTGCAGACGTTTTGCATACACTATCCCGACAAATACAGAAAGGAACCCATACCATGAAAAAATTCCTCACCCTCCTCCTGGCCGCCGTCATGCTCATGACCGTCGCCCTCCCCATGACCTCCTGCTCCGCCGCCGCAAGACTCAACCGCATGGATGAGCCCGACCGCGCTGTCAAGCTCTTTGAGCTGTCCAACAAGCAGGCCAACTCCGCCTCCTCCTTCACCCTGGAGCAGACCATGACCATGAAGATGGACATCGCCGACACCACCTACGACCAGAAGAGCGTCTCCAAGCTCACGGTCATCGACAGTAAGGATAGCTTCGTCTATCTGGAGGAGTCCGAGGTCTCGGTCTCCTCGGGCGGTACCTTCACCATGATCTACGAGGACAGCGGCTACACCGACGGCTATATGTTCGCCCGCTACAAGGAGAACGCCGACGAGCTCAAGCTCAAGTCCCCCATCACCAAGGACGAGTATTTCGCCTTCCGCGAGGAGATGATGGACGAAAGCACTATCGACATCGAGGTGGAGGACGGTCTGGCTACCGTCATGACCTGTAAGCAGAACGAGGACAAGACCTGGAGCGCCACCTACGAGGGCTTTTCCGAGGAGGGCATGAAGCCCTTCTTTGAGATGCTGGGCGGCATCGAGTACACCGTCACCGCCGACCATCCCATCGTGGACGTCCGCCTGACCTGGGAGGCCAACGAGGACCTCTACCCCACCAAGATGATCATCGACTTTGTCTTTGAGAAGAACCCCGAGGCCGACTCCAAGGTCCCCACCCTCTCTCTCACCTCGGTCTATGACGGCTGGAACAACACCGTCCTGTCCAAGCCCTACGATATCGCCGACTTCAACGAGGTGGAGGACCTCCGCCACATGGAGCGCTTCCTCGCCGCCCTCCGCGACCGCGAGACCGACTCCATGGGCAGCTTCACCGTGAAGAACGAGACCGAGGTCCGCGTCCCCGGCGGCGGGACCCAGGAGATCGAGGTGGAGCAGGAGGTCACCTTCAAGGACCGCGACGGCATGGAGCTGACCCTCTCCTACGAGCAGGAGGGATACCTCTACACCTTGACCTATAAGGACGGCTCCCTCCGCACCGTCATCAAGGAGAAGAAGAGCGGCACCAAGGTAGCCGACGAGACCACCCCCATGACCAACTCCGAGGCCCAGGCCACCATCTCCCAACTCATGAACTCCGAGCAGATCGGGGGCATCGACCTGGCCGACGTCCAGGTCCTGGACGCCGAGGCAGGGAAGTACCGCTTCAAGCTCTCCGAGGCCGTTGGTACGGGCCTGGCCGAGGTCTGGGAGGCCGCTCTGGGCGGCGGTAAGCAGACCGACTTCAACGGCTACGTGGAGGCCACCGTCAAGGACGGCATCCTCTTGAAGTACAAGTACCACGTCTTCTGCAATATCAAGGTCCAGGGCCAGGCCGTCTACGTCAACGTGGACCTCACGGTGGAGTTCCACGAGGTCACCGAGGACGGCGGCAGCATCTGACCGCCCCCTGCCGTGAGGCAGACACCGAAAACGCATATCCTCCCCTTTACCTCCGAGCGCCGTCCTTTCTTCTCCTTTTAAACGGCGCGGCTCCCGTTTCGCGGTCTACTCCAAGCCGCGGACGGGGGCTTTTTGTCTGCGGATCATGTTCGCATCGGGGGCCGCCACGCAATGATGATTTCTACGGCCTCCGTGCCGAAGGGATGTGGCTCCTTCGGAACAAATGAAGCGTGCCGCGGGCGGCGCAACGGAGGAGAACGGTGGACGGCTTTCCCATGGAAAAGCCCGAAATGCCGTTGACAAACCGCGAAAAACATGATACAATAAAAAAGTTAACCCTATAGGATGATAACCGAAATCAGCGAGCGCCTCCCGATGCCCCGCCGTGTACCCAAACGCTGAAGGAATATACATGAACTATCTTTTCTTTGACATTGAATGCTGTGACGGAAAGCACATTTGCGAGTTTGGCTATATGCTGACCGACGAGACCTTTCAGGTGCTGGATACGGGCATCTACCTGATGAACCCCGAAAAGCCTTTCTCCCTTACGGGCCGCCCCAACAAGAAGGACTTCAAGCTCAGCTTTCCCGAAAGTACCTATCGTTCGGCCCCTACCTTTCCCCACTTCTACGAGGTCATCCGCAACCTGATCTACGCCGAGGATCAGATGATCTTCGGCCACGCCGTGGATAATGACGCAGAGTTCCTGCGAACGGCCTGTAAGCGGTACGGCCTGCCCTATCTCAACTTCTCCTTCGCCGATACCCAGCAGATCTACGCCGACTACGTCAACAGCGGTCGCCGCGTGTCCCTGTCCGATGCCGAGACCTCTCTGGATGGTGAGCAGACCCACCGCTACCACCGCAGTGACGGTGACGCAGAGGCCACCTTGGCCCTCCTCAAGGGAATGTGCGACGACCTGAACTGCTCAGTGGGGGAGCTGCTCACCCTCTGCCCCTACAGTACCGGGTTCATCTACGAGGGGGAGATCAAGCTGGAAAGAGAGGGAAGGAAATGGGAGGACGCCCTCCGCGACCTGGCCGCGGGAACCATCTCCGCCCACCGCGCCCATGAGCTGATCGCCCGCTACGGAAACGCGGTGTGGCTTAACGAGCAGTTCACCTTCTGGATGCTGGGTCACCGCGTATGCTTTGATACCTACTTCGAGGAGACCCGCACCGCCGACGTTCTGGCCCTGATCTACGAGCTTGCCGACGTAGGCGCGATCTACGAGAGTCATGTATCCGCCGCGGATATGTTCGTCCGTTCTCCTCAAATGCCCGAGGATGACCCCCGCTGGCTGGCGGCAAAGGATCTGAACCGCGACAGCGAGAACCTGGAGATCATGACCGTGGAGGAATTCCTGGAGGTCATGGACGTGACCGAGGAATACCTGGCAGACTGCCCCCTCCCCACCTTTGAGGAGCTGAAGCCCAGCCACCAGAACCGCAAGCGCATCCTGGCCCGCGGTCCCCAAAAGCAGTACAGCTTCGGAGACACGGGCAGCACCACCCTGGGGGATCTTTTCGGGAATCTCGCCAACACGTGACCCGCCTCCATCCGTGATGCCACCGTTCCATCCACTCCCTAAGAATCGAGGTACCCCATGTATTTCAACGACCTGACCCTCGGCATGACCGTGACCTGCGCCCCTGCCGTGATCGACCGAGACAAGATGCTGGCCTTCGCCCGCGAGTACGATAATATCCCTCTCCACACCGACGAGGACTACGCCAAAAAGACCCCCTTCGGCCGCCTCATCGCCCCGGGACTCATGTCCTTCGCGGCGGTCTGGGCCAAGTACCTGGAGGTAGACTTCTTTGGCGAGGAGCTGCTGGCGGGGAAATCCTCCCGCATTGAATGGCATAAGCCCGTCTTCGCCGAGGACACCCTCACAGGCACCGCCACGGTCACCGCCCTTACCCCCCGCAGTCCCCGCAACGGCATCGTGGAGATCACCATCGAGGTCCGCAACCAAAACGGCGAGGTCGTCCTGACCAATACCACCGAGGCCATCGTCAAGTGCAACACGACTGCGTAGGCATCGCGACCATATTGAGTAAACCAAATGAAAAAGAACAACATTCAAAAGTTGTTGAGCGGTCTCTGCGTCGGCCTGGGCACCGGTGTCTGCATGGGCGTGGCCATGGACAGCATCCTGACGGGAGTGATGCTCGGCATGGGTGTCGGCCTGTGCTTTGCCTCGGCCTTCGGCGCGTTCAGACATGAGCCGGAGGAGCAGGACGATCAGGACGGTAACGGCACGCAATACGGCACGGATACCAAAGACGATGCCGAACAGTAGGCCTTGACAAAATAGGAAAATTGTGATACAATTTTTGTGTCGAAGCTGTAGGCGTATTTTTCTCGGTTTTCTTGTATCAATTCTGAAAACTGAGCACGAGACAGCTTCGACATTCCTATTCTATGAAGGTCATAGGCTCGGATCGGCGCGTTCCCCCGCGCGGTTTTACCGTAGATCCTCCCATCATATCCCCATACGAAAAGCCACCCCGCAAACCGCGAGGTGGCTCAAATTGTTTACGGACGATCGCTCAATCCTTCTTCAGGATCACAGGCGTTGTCAACACACCCGTTCTCCGCAGTCTGTACTCATAGGTCCAGGACGAGCCGCCCGTGACCCAGGCGGAGGGACCCTGCCAAGCCAGCTTTTCGTCGGCATCGTGGACGTCACCGAAGCAGTTGCGGCGGGTGATGTAGGCGGTGACAGTCAGCTCGTGCTTGCCCGCGGGGATCACGCCGATATCGGCCACGTAGGGCGGATAAGCGATCACACCCCGCTTCTCCCCGTCCAGCTCCACCGTGTTGACGGCGGCGGTGTAGTGAGGCACCTGCACCAGCGCCGACCAATCGGCGGGCGCGTCCACGGGGATGCGGTAGGAGATGGCGCCGCCGTAGAAGGGAAGTCCCTGGTAGGTCAGATCCGAGAAGCCCACGGTCTCGGGCAGATCCGTCACGGTCAGGAGACGGCCCGCCACGCGGACACCGAAGCTGCCCAGCAGGTACATAGCCTCGCAGTTGGAGCGCACAGCGAAGGGGATGGTGACGGTCAGGGTGTTGATACCCTTGCGGAGAGGAGGCAGAGCCACCTTCTGGATGGAGAGATCCACATAGTATCCCTCGGGCTTTGCGGTGACGGTCTCGCCGTTCCACTTGATGGCGGCGACGTCGGCATCCTCCAGCGCTACGTAGGGATTTTCATAGTCGATGTCGCTGTACACCGTAAACTCCAGGGTCACGGTATGCTCGGCGGGCTTGTCCTCCATGACCCAAGGCTGTGCCTTACCGGCGGGGAATCCCAGACGGCGGCGGACGGCCGCGTCGATGCGGAGGATCTCCTCGGTGGGATGCAGATCCTCACCGTCCAGGGCGTAGCGGGCCATATCCAGGAGCAGGACGTTGGGCTCGGACAGGGTGTAGGGCACCGTCATGGGGATCTCGGCCACGGGAGCGGTGGCGTCGGCCTCGGCCCAGGCGGTGTAGCCGTCGGTCATGCGCTTGATGCCGATGGGGGTGGGAGCGGGAGCGGCCACGGGCTCGTAGCTGCTGTCCTCCTCGGTGTCGCGGAGGTAGAGGAGAGCCGAATCGTAGTCGAACAGGCTCATGACGATGTGGGTCTTGCCGCCCTTGTTGCTGTAGCGGATGGGCCTCACCTCACCCGTAATGGTGTCCCACAGCTCGGCCTTGTACTTGCCCTTTACGTAGATGTGGATACCCTGCTCGCGGGCCACGTCCTTGTTGTAGGGCTCGTTTGCCTGGGAGATGAACAGCCACAGACCGTCGGTGTCACGGCGGACCTGGTGAATCAGATTGCCGGTATACCCGCCGTTGAAGCCGCGGATCTCCACGGTGCGGTCCTCATACAGCGCGTCCAGCAGAGCGCCTCGGTTGAAGCCGATTTGGATGGACTTGTCAAAGAGTGCCTTGCCGCGCGCCGAGGGCTTGGCGTCCTCGTACTTGGGGGCGTCACCCATGAACACCAGCTTACCGCCGGCGGCGCGGAACGCCTCCAGACGGTCCAGGGTGGTGGAGCGCAGGGTCTCGCACTCGGGGACCACCACCACGTCGTAGGCCATCTCACCCACGGTCAGAGGCGCGCCGCCCACGGGACACTGGACGGGGAAGGTGGACTCGCAGATGAAGTCGAAGTCGATGTTACCGCGAAGCAACCAGTCGGTGACGTTTTGGAAGTTGCCGTCCAGCTTGTCGCGGATGAGCTGGGTCTGCTCGTTGGGACCCCAATGGAGCCAGTAGCTCTCCACGGGATGCATGACCGCCACCTTGACCAGGGGCTTACCGCGGGTCAGCGCGGTGTTCACGCGGCCGAAGTGGTCCTCCACGTAGGAATACTCCTTGTACCAGGGGGACTGGTAGGAGATGGAGGCGGGGTAGTCCCGCTTGGCGGTACCCTTCATGGACACCCAGGACAGGTGCTGGACACGGACGGTGACGCCCAGCGCGGCCTGCCAGTCGCCGTGGAGCTTGTGGCCTCGGAAGTCGAAGTCCCAGCCCGTGACGCCGTACAGCTCGCTCATCATGCCGGGTTTGCCGTACTGGTGGACGGCGGACTGGCACTGCTTGGCGGTGGTGAACTCAAAGCGGGCGCAGAGCATATCAATGCCGGGGATGCCGAAGCCGCGGTAGGAGCGCATACAATCACCAATGGCGGCGGTCTGGGAGTGGAGGGTAGGCTCCTCCATCATGTGGCCCGTCAGCTCGATGCCGTGTGCCTTGCACCAATCGCCGCAGTTGTCGGCGAAGGCCCGGGCGAATCGCTCGGAGATGTGGTCGTGGTAGTGGTAGCGGGTCAGGGAGATCTCACCGTTCGGCAGATCCCACAAAAGCTCGGGCAGATGATCCACCAAAGACTCCCCGTAGGTGGCCTTGAAGGTGTCCTCGAAGTCATCGGTCCAGGGCAGATGGACGTTCTGCTTGCTGTCGGCAAAGGCCAGAGTGCCCTTCCGCATGAACTGAGGCTCGTCGGTGAAGATGGCGGGGATGGTCTTACCGAACTCGTCGCCGACCGTGTTGAAGTAGCGCTCGTGGGTCACCTCGATGAAGCGGTCGATGGCCTTCTTGTTGAGGGTGTCCACGTAGGATTGGTTGTTGTACCAGGGGCTGTTACCCGAGATCTCCCGCCAGACCGTCCAAAGGGTGCCCTCGACGGCCTCTCCCTCGGCTACCTTGCGGTAGGACTTCAGGCACTTGTCCTCCCCCAGCACCACGTCAAAGCGGGCGATGAGGCGGGCGTTGTCACGGACCTTGTAGCTTTCGTCACAGGTAAAGGTGAGGTATCTCTGGCGGAACTCGTCGTCCTTGGTGACGTATCCGCCGCCGAAGCCCGAGGGCCACTTGTCCTCGTCGTAGAGCCACGCCAGCATCTCGTTCTCCTTGGCGTGGTCGGTGCAGGCCTTGACCAGACCCATGAAGCCGTCGGAGAGGTAGGTGGTGGACATACCGTCGCGGCAATGCATATGGAAGCCGCCCAGACCCATCTCCTTGAACACGTCGATCTGACGGCACAGCTCGTCCCGTTGCAGGTCACAGTTCCATGCCCAGAAGGGAGTGCCGCGATACTCGGCGGTGGGGTTCTTGAACAGCTCTCTGTCCAGAGCGGGGGTATTTCGGTTCTTGTCGTAGATCATACAGACTCCTTTCCTCCGTAAAAGGCGGGAAAATACAGCGCGTCGCGCTACCCTTATTATAAAGGAAAGAGGGAAGAATGTCAAGGGAATTCACCATATTTTGGAGGGAAGCAAAGGAAAATTTGTGCAAAACAGAAAGAAATTCGATTCCTCCTCTTGCAATCTACGGGGGACTGTGTTATAATATGAGGTGAAAAATGATCCGGTTGATCAAATTGGGGTTTATAGGTGAGTCGGCCGCGCACTTTGCCTTCCCCAGCGGGGAAGGGGGACCGCGGAGCGGTGGATGAGGAGAGCGGGTTGCAGTTTCTTAATGGGGGAGAGAGTTCCTCTTGCACACCAAAGATTTCAGCTCTCCCCCGTATGAATCACTCAATCCGCTCTCCTCATCCGTCACCCGCTAAAGCGGGTGCCACCTTCCCCGCTGGGGAAGGCTAATGGACGCGGCC